>CAZURP010000015.1:0-14837 GCA_964623715.1 uncultured Isosphaeraceae bacterium
CAGACACCTTTGGCGCCAGACGCCTTTGGGGTCAGACGCCTTAAGGTGCCAGACGCTTTTTTTCCCAAACTCCTGCGTAAAAAACTGCTAGCACCTTGCAATTCCTTCAGTACCTTTATACAACCATTGCATGGCTGGGCTATTCGACGAACCATCAGTGAGATATGCACAAGTCGCTGTTGAGCGTGGCGTTGACCAATTTCCTGATGGGCTCACGTACGGCGTACCGGAACGATTACTCCCCATCGAAGTTGGGCAGCTAGTTACGGTCCCGCTTGGTCGTGGCAACACGCCCACAAGCGCGTGGGTGCTTGCAATCTCAGATGAAGCGCCTATGCTTGCGCAGGGCAAAGAAACAAAACAGTTGTACGAAAAAGACCGTGACACCATCGCGCTGCCGAATGACCTCATTAGCCTCGCAAAATGGAT
This sequence comes from uncultured Isosphaeraceae bacterium, assembly GCA_964623715.1. GTDB lineage: Bacteria > Planctomycetota > Phycisphaerae > Phycisphaerales > SM1A02. The sequence continues at coordinate 430 of CAZURP010000015.1, forward strand.
GAGCCACTATTACTGCGCACCAATCGGGCCAACCCTCTCCACAATGTTGCCTGGCCCTGTCCGACATGGCACTGGACTTGTCACAAAGCAACTTGTTGACCTTGCCGAAAACGCCGCAAAAGACGATCGTGTCACACTTAAACAACAAGGCGTGCTTGACACACTTTCGAAGATCCCTAGCACTAAAAGACCGATTGAACCACGCGAACTCATGAAACTTGCTGGCATAAAAAGCAAAAGCCCTATAGATAAACTTATCGAGCGAAAGCAACTTAGCTGCCACAATGTGACACGCGTTGAAGCAACATGGTTCAAGCAATCTCTTGATGCAACGACTCCCGAGCATTTGACGGAAGAACAACAAAAAGTTATCTCAGAAATTAGTACCACACTCGGTTTGTACGCATCTCATTTATTGTTTGGAGTTACTGGATCGGGTAAAACAGAAGTCTACATTCGCCTCATCGAACAAGCGATCGCAGAAGGCGGAAGTGCACTTGTACTTGTTCCAGAAATTTCGTTAACTCCACAAACTGCCGCGCGGCTCATGGGAAGATTTCCAGACAAACGCATCGCCATTTTGCATTCTGCCCTGACAAAATCGCAACGTCATCAACAGTGGGCACTTGTCGCAGAAGGGGAAGCCGACATCGTGCTTGGTGCACGCAGTGCTGTCTTTGCTCCATTGCAAGACAATCAAATTAAAATCATCATCGTAGACGAAGAACACGACAACTCTTTCAAGCAAGACAACGCTCCAAGGTACAACGGGCGAGATGTTGCGATACGAAGAGCTTGGTCGGCAAATTGCCCAATAGTTCTGGGTTCAGCCACGCCCTCCATGGAATCGTGGTGGAACGCAACACGGCGCAATGTTTCAAAACTACACACTCTCACAAAACGTGCTCCTGGACTTGTTGCACCATCAATAGAAATTGTTGACATGCGCAAAGAGCGCATGCATGGTGAAATCGGTTACCCAATTCTCAGCATGCGATTGCGAACCGCTATCAACCAAACACTCGCAGCAGAAGGACAAGTGCTGCTTCTTCTTAACCGAAGGGGATTTGCACCATGGATTGCGTGTGCAAGTAGAACGTGCGGTTGGATGCTCAAATGCGACCACTGCGACTCGTCGATGGTATATCACAGAAAAAAACCATTAGAACAAGCGGGTTTTGTGAAGTGTCATCACTGCGGAGCAGAGCAACGAGTTCCAAAACAGTGCCCGGATTGTTCCAAGAAAATCATACAACTCGGCGCGGGAACGCAACGCGTTGAAGCGTCTCTCCGTGCATCATTGCAATTACCTGAAGAACAAATTGCTCGCCTTGACTCAGACACCTCTCGCAAAGCAAGCGACTTGCACACGACACTCGAACGGTTCGGAGCTGGAAAAATCCGCGTTCTTCTAGGAACCCAGATGATTGCAAAAGGCCTTGATTTTCCAAACGTAAAACTCGTTGGCATTATCGATGCTGACACTGCTATTGATATGCCTGACTTTAGAGCTTCCGAACGAACATACCAACTTGTTTCGCAAGTGTGTGGACGGTGTGGTCGAGGCGAAGGAAGCGCGACTGCAATCATCCAAACATTCAGCCCTGATGCCCCAGCAATACTCCTCGCGAGTAAAACAGATTACGAAACCTTTGCAACAAATGAATTACAGTTCCGGCAAAGCGCGCTCGTCCCGCCTGTTTCTAGAATGGTTCGCTTTATCATTAAGGATACTTCCTTTGAAAGAACCGCTGGGCGAGCAGATTCCCTGAGGCTCAGGCTATTAGGAATAGACATTGAAGGTATCACCATTTCGCTATCGGCTCCTTGCGTACTTCCTCGCATAGCGGATCGATTTCGCTTTGACATTACCGCGACCGCTTCAACTTCACAAACGCTGCAATCATTCCTACAAGAAGCGAGGAAAATTGTCACTTCAGGAAGGGACGTAGCGATTGACGTTGACCCCATTTCGATGTTCTAAACCGCTCGACACATTAAGGGGCAGAGCGTGCGGTTTCTGGTAAAATATTCACTTTGAGAGTGCAAATCAAAATGGCATTATCAGCCCAATGAACCCACAAAAACCCGAAAATCTGCCGTCAGGCTCACAGATTCCAGTGACGATTGCTCCTTCAGTCAATGGATGGAATGCCGCGTATCTAGATGCGATGCATATCGCTTGGAAAAAAGACGAAAACGCCATCCCAAAAGAGTGGCAAGATTTTTTCAAAGGGTTTGAACTCGGTTGCTCTCGAGAAGAACCAGCCTCTTTTTCTGAATCTATCAGAGAAGAACAATCTCGAGTTGACTCGCTCATTTTTCATTACAGGGCAACTGGAGATTACGCTGCAGACCTTGACCCTCTTGGAATTACTCCTAGGCGAGACACACAACTTAAACTTGATGCTTTTGGCTTAAAGAAATCACAGCTCGACTCGATGTTCGACCCAGGTCATATTGATTTGCCAAACCCTTCATCGCTTCGTTCAATTATTGAAAAACTAGACCAAACATATTGCAAACATGTCGCAGTTGAATATTCACATATTGAATCAACCGAACAACGACGATGGCTTCAAAACAAAATGGAGCCAAACAATAACAAACCGGATTTTTCTTCCGAACTCAAGCAGCGCATATTTCGAAAACTGACTGAAGCAACAACACTTGAACATTTTTGTGCAACTCGATACATCGGGAAAAAACGATTCAGTTTAGAAGGCAGCGAATCACTTATCCCAATGATGAGCGAACTCATTAACCACGCAGGAGACCAAGGAGTCAAAGTAGTTACAATCGGCATGGCGCACCGAGGTCGAATCAATGTGCTCGTCAACATTCTAAACAAAACGTACGACCAACTCTTCACTGAGTTTGAAGAGAGCTGGGCAGAAGATTACGTTTCCGGCGGTGGTGATGTGAAATACCACCTTGGGTACAGCGCAGATACTGAAACAGCAAATGGCGCACCGATGCACATCACACTTGCCGCAAATCCATCCCACTTGGAATTTGGACACTCCGTGGTTCTCGGAAAAGCAAGAGCGCGCCAACGGACGCAATACCATGAAGACCGCTCACTTTGCCTTCCTCTACTCATTCACGGCGATGCCAGTTTCCCAGGACAAGGCATCGTTGCTGAAATGTTTAACATGGCGAAACTCGATGGATATACCGTCGGAGGAACAGTGCACTTCGTTGTGAATAACCAAATTGGTTTTACAACAAATCCAAACGACAGTTACAGCGGAAGATACTGCACCGATATTGCAAAAATGGTCGGGGCGCCTATTTTTCATGTCAACGGGGACGATCCAGAGGCGTGCGTGCACGTCGTGCAAATGGCGGTTGAGTACCGACAAAAATTCCACAACGATGTCATCGTCGACTTTTGGTGCTACCGAAAACACGGCCACAATGAAGCGGACGAACCAGCGTACACACAACCTCTGATGTACGACATTGTTCGCAAGATGAAACCAGTCACCGAAAAATATGGCAACGCGCTTGAAAAAGAAAATATCATCAGCAGCGACCAGCGAACAACTATGGTAGCTGAAGTACGGGCAAAACTTGACGAATCACAACAGCGATCACTCGAACAGCCACTTTTGCCACACGTCCCACCGTACAGAAAATCCACCGCTTGGGAAGGGTTACAAGGCGACACTTCTGATCGTTCGGCAGACACATCCGTTCCAATTGAAACACTAAAAAAAGTTTCAAAAGCACTCGGCGCGCTTCCAGAAACTTTTACGTGTCATCGGAAGTTACAAAAATTAGTCGAAATGCGAAGCTGTGCTGTTGAAAACGATACACCTCTAGACTGGGGTATGGGTGAAATGCTTGCATATGGAACGCTCCTCGAAGAAGGAAGCCCAATTCGTCTAACAGGCCAAGATGTCGAACGAGGGACATTTAGTCACCGCCACGCCGTTCTTTTCGATGCAACGACTGGAGCGCCACATTCTGGATTAAATAATATCAGTGCAGACCAAGCACAAATGTGTGTGCATAACAGTCCTCTCACCGAAAACGCTTGCCTTGGTTTTGAATATGGGTATTCTCTTGGCGACCCGAAGATGCTCATCGTTTGGGAAGCACAGTTTGGAGATTTTGTAAATGGCGCACAAGTTATCATAGACCAATTCATTGCCTCCGCAGAAGTTAAATGGCAACGGGCTTCCGGGCTTGTCATGCTTCTTCCCCATGGTTATGAGGGGCAAGGACCTGAACATTCGTCTGCTCGAATCGAACGATTTCTTGCACTCTGTGCGAATGAAAACATGTCGGTGATTAACCCGACAACACCAGCACAAATTTTCCACGCACTGCGACGTCAGATAACATGGGATTTTCGAAAACCATTGATTGTCATGACACCAAAAAGTTTGCTTCGCCATCAAGGAGCCGTCTCTTGTGTCGCCGACTTAACCCATGGCGAATTCAAATGTGTTCTTGATGAGCAACACGAGGATCCAACGCACATTAAACGTGTTGTCTTTTGTTCTGGAAAAGTGTACTACGATTTACTTGACCACCGAAGAAAAGTGGAAGCTGAAGAATCCATTGCGCTCGTTCGCATCGAAGAGTTATATCCATTCCCACAAAAAAAACTCGAAGGAATCTTGCAGCGCTATTCCGATGCTGAATATATGTTTGTGCAAGAAGAACCTGAAAACATGGGACCTTGGCACTATATCGATTCCCAATTCCGAGACCTACTCGATGTCGCGCTCACACGTGTCAGCCGAAGACCATGCGCATCCCCCGCAGTTGCTTCAAACAAGATGCACACTATCGAACAACACCGTATCCTTATAGAAGCAATTGGCTTAACCAAATCATAATTATGTCTACTCAAATCACAATTCCATCTCTTGGCGAATCCATCAACGAAGTTGTCCTCGGGCAATGGCTTGTCAAAGATGGGCAATGGGTCGAACGCGATACTCCACTTATTGAAGTTGAATCGGACAAGGTCACGCAAGAGTTACCTTCTCCCGTCTCCGGCGTCGTTACGATTGAAACGCACACTGGTGCCGTTTGTCTCATTGCCGATGTCATTGGATCTATTGATGAACATGCCGAAAAACCCGCGGACCAAAACGATCGTGTTGCTGAAGAAGAAGTAAAAACTGAAACGATCGCCTCGGCAGAACAAACCAAAAAAGCCACTTCACTTGCGCAAAAAGTAGCGACCGATTTAGGTGTTTCACTCGAGTCCATTGAAGGGTCAGGGCCCTCAGGTAGAATTACGAAGTCCGATGTACTGAGCGCTGATGAACCGACAACTTCGCAAGCGCAAGTCCCAGCACCACTTGTTGAACAACCCGCACCGCAAGATCGCGGTGTTCGTCGAGAAAAAATGTCCACCCTTCGCCGTAAAATTGCAGAGCGATTAGTTGAAGCACAACACAATGCGGCGATGCTCACGACCTTCAATGAAGCAGATATGACAAAAGTCATTGCACTTCGAAAATTACACAAGGAAGAGTTTAACGACCGGTATGGTGTGAATCTTGGGTTTATGTCATTCTTCACGAAAGCGTGCGTTTCAGCGCTACGAGCGTGGCCAGCTGTAAACGCCTCGCTCGTTGAAGGAGACGTGGAGTACCACGATTACGTGGATATGTCCGTTGCCGTTGGTACTGAACGCGGTCTCGTCGTGCCTGTAATCAGAAGCGCAGATCGAATGTCATTCGCCGAAGTTGAGTTAACCATCAAAGATCTCGCACTTCGCGCTCGAGACGGAAAGCTCACCATCGATGACATGACCGGTGGCACATTCACAATCAGTAATGGTGGCGTGTACGGATCGATGATGTCTACACCAATTTTAAATCCACCACAAAGTGGCATCCTTGGATTACATCGCATACAAAACCGTCCAATCGAAGACCCCAATAATCCCGGACAAATTGTCCTTCGCCCAATGATGTACCTAGCGCTCAGTTACGACCATCGACTTGTTGATGGCGAAGGCGCTGTGCGCTTCTTAGTGCATGTACGAAACTGTATCGAAGATCCAGAACGCTTGTTGCTTGGTCTCTAATTTTGCATGACGTTGGGCACATCCCAGTTCTCCCTCGCGAAGTACACGAGGTACTCCAACCGACTTCTGGGGATGTCATTGTAGATGTGACCGCCGGTCGGGGTGGTCACGCGTGCGCCCTCGCTGCATCTGCTGGTAAAGACGCTACGGTGGTGCTCTTCGACCTCGACAACACGAACCTCCTGTTCGCAACCGAACGCGTTCGAGCACTCGGAAACAACGTCATTCCGATCCATGCAAATTTTGCCACGGCGAAGTCAATATTGACTGAGCGTGGCATACAAGCGAACTGCGTTCTGGCCGACCTTGGATTCGCTTCAAACCAAATGGACAACCCAGAAAGAGGACTCAGCTTCATGGGCGCAGGACCTCTCGATATGCGACTAAATCCTGAAACTGGTATCACTGCAGCCGATATTATTCAGACGACACCCGAAAAAGCCCTTGCAGACTTAATTTACAACTATGGCGAAGAGCCCTATTCGAGACGAATTGCCCAAAAAATTGTACAGGAGAGGGCAAAAGAGCCGATTTTGAGTACTGTCCGTCTTGCGCAAATTGTGCGGGATGCATACGGAGCGAGAGCTCGTTCGTCACGAATGAACCCAGCAACAAGAACCTTTATGGCGTTGCGCATTGCGGTAAATGGCGAACTCGCCTCACTCGATGCGTTGCTTGCAGATGTCGAGACGGGTTGTCGTAAGGTCGACAAAGGTGGCTGGCTAGCCCAGGGTGCTCGAATTGCAGTGATTTCTTTTCACAGTCTTGAAGATCGCCGAGTCAAGCAATCCTTTGTCGCTCTTGAGAAAAACGGTTTGGCAAGGCGATTAACTCGCAAGCCAACCCGTGCATCTGAGCAGGAAATCGCATTGAACACGCGATCTCGTCCTGCAAAACTTCGCGCAGTCCAAGTACTGCCAGAAGACAAGTGACTGAAGGATTAGTTTGGACCAACCTATGACTCGCGAAAATAAACTCTCTATCGTAATTGCATTTGGACTTTTGATTTTTGTGGGGTTGCTCGTCGCTGACCATTATTCAATTGCGTCAACCCGTGAAGTTGCTGACCTTGGTTCAAATGTTTCATCCCCTCCCCTTGCTGGCACAACAGTGCTCGTTGAAGGAAATATTGTCCCTGCAGAAGCAGTACAAGAGGATAACCCTTCTGGAGACACAGTGCACATAGTTCAAAAAGGAGAGACACTTCGAACTATTTGCGGAATCTTTTACGGTGACTCTGGTCTCGCTTCTGCAGTCGCTCAATGGAACGACCTCACAAATGCAAACACTATCGAGAGAGGGCAGCGACTTGCACTTCCGACGCGGTCGGCACTTGTCAATGCAAGTTTTACTTTTCAGGCCAGCTCCGTGACCCAAGAGCCGGTGGTGACTTTGCCAAAAATGGGAAAATACACAGTAAAAAGTGGTGATACGCTCTCCGAAATTTCACAAAAGGTCATGGGAACTGCAAAGAAAACACAGCTGCTCATCGAGTTAAATAAAGACGTTATGCCAAACCCAAATCGCATACGCCCAGGCATGGTGCTCCAATACCCACTACCAAAAAATGGCGCGTAAACTCATACTTACAATTATCGTGCTCAGTTTTGCACTGCTTGAACTCCTCGCAGTTCGGCAAGCGCAAATCAATACTGTTCACGCCATGTCGCAACTGCATCAGCAGATCAACACGGATAACGAAAAAATAAACGTATTAAAAATACAAATAGAACATGCCTGTTCACCAAGCGAATTGCAAGAGTTGACGACTATCGCTGAAGCAACCAATGTACTCCCATAGCACCCAAACCACTCGAATATGTCGAGTCGCTCTTTTTTTTACATGTATAGTGGGCGTGCTCATGGGGAGCAGTTTGTACAAGGTTGTTTCGTTAAAAACCACACCAAACCAACGGCTCATCGAAGCAACTGTCCCCGTGCAATCCATTTCCAAACAGCTTGCAACGCGGGGGGAAATATATGACCGACGTGGACGATTACTTGCGGCAAGCCGTATCGGCTACAAAGTTTTTGTCGATCCATCACTTGTCGAAGATTTTGCGATGCTTTCTTTTGCCTTGGGCGAAGTGCTTGCACTACCCCCTGCTGAAATCGAACAAAAACTACGCGCAAAACCTGAAAGTCGATACGTCGTTCTCAAAACACTTGTAAGCATTAAAGAAGAAGAAGCAATAAGAGCACTCCACAACCGATGTGTTGGGCTTGAAGAAAGACTGGTACGTGAATATCCGCACGGTGATGTTGGCGGGTCACTTATTGGGCTTGTTGGCTCTGAACACACCGGTCTCGCAGGTTTTGAAAACAAGTACAACGACACACTTTCGGGCACGTCTGGGAAGTTTGTACGGCAACGTGATTCAAAAAGAAAGACAATTTGGGTTTCCCCAAATGAGTTTACGCCAAAAACTGATGGCGAAAATGTGCAACTTTCTATTGATGTTGTCATTCAGAACATAGCGACCACTCGCTTGCGCGAAGAAGTGGAACGGTGCAATGCTGGTGGCGGAAGAATTATTGTCGCCAATCCTGCGAGCGGTGAAATATTGGCAATGGCAGATATTCTCAATCCCCGCGAAGGCTGGTCGCAACAACCAGAAGATCCAAGCAGAGAATTCGATGCCCGACTTGGTCGAAATCGTTGTGTCACGGATCCGTACGAGCCTGGATCGACCTTCAAGCCTTTTATCTGGGCGGTTGCAACCCAACTCGGCAAGGCACATATAGATGAAGTATTACCTACTCCGTCAGGTGGTCCCTACCGTACACCTTTCGGGCGTATTATTCGCGATGCACATTATTACGGACCAGCAACATGGGAAAAAATACTCATCAAATCCATGAACAGTGGCATGGCAATCGTTTCGCAACGAATGACCCACGAAGAGTTGCAGGATTCCGTCGCTCGTTTTGGTTTCGGTGAACCAACGCATATTGGTCTTGGTGGTGAAACAAAAGGTATCGTGACACCTCCGGCAAAGTGGAGTGACTATACACAAACTTCCGTTTCTATGGGGCATGAAATAGCCGTAACGCCATTGCAAATGGTGCAAGGTTTTTCCGCGTTTGCTCGGGATGGCACCGTGCCTCAGCTGCAACTCACCCTTGCAACCACTGAGGATGTGATGTTTGTCAGAGAAGCAATTACTCCTGAAATTGCAGCAAGAACTCGGCAGATCATGGGAAAAGTAATGACCGAGGGCACAGGTCGTAAATCGCAAAGCGAGCGGTATGCGCTGTTTGGCAAATCAGGCACCGCCCAATTACCTCGATCCGACGGCAAGGGGTATTTTGAAGATCGGTACATTGCGAGTTTTATCGCTGGCGCTCCAATTGATGATCCCAAACTCGTCGTTCTCTGCGTCATCGATGACCCAGATAGAACAATTGGGCATTATGGTGGTGTCGTCGCTGGGCCTGTTGTGCGCGACGTGATGGATCAATCACTTCACTACCTCGGCATCCCACCCTCTGTTGACTACCTCGCCACAGCCAACAATTAATGTGGCTCTGAGACGCATTAACTAATAGTCACACTCGCCAAGAGATTGGCTTCCCCGTTGCGCCAGTGGCTTCTTTCACGAGCATGATGATAACCCCGCTCACAACAGCAAACATGCACATACAAAACGCTGGCCAATACAACTGCAATGCAAGCAGCCATGCAGCGGCATACATACACTCCCAAAGCGCACCGTACCGACGTATTTTTTCCGCAGCAAGCATCGAATTTTTCGCTCGTGTTAGTTTCCAGCGGACGGTCAATGCAAAACCCGCCACCGCTGCGAGTGGCCAAATGAGTTCTGTAACGGCCATGCCTGACGGCAAAAGAGAGCCCGTCCGCGCTAATGGACCACTGAACAAAATGAGAGACCAAAAGAGCCAACCAAGAAAAATCCCTACCAACCCCCGCGCTGATAAACGGGGCCGTTTGTCTTCGAGCTGATACATAGCCAGAGCGCAAACCATCGCGTGTGTCATTATCAACCAAACGGGTAATGTAAACGTCAGTTCAACATTTGCTATCAACATACTTGAAGCATAGATAAGACCAACCGAGACAATGCCAACCGCTGGAATGTGCTTGCCGACAACGTTGTAAAAAAGAATTCCCGCGGCGGTTAACAACCCCATCCGTACTGGCCATGCGCCTAAAAAAGACGCCGCAAGCAACGCGATAAGTAAGGAGCAAAGTAAGAGCACGACTGCTTGTGCAATTGGAATCCAGCCACTTGGAATTGGCCGACTTGGGTGAAATGTAGCATCGTGTCGTGCATCAATTGTGTCGTTCAAACTCGCAGCAAACGCACAAATACCGACTGCGACAACCGCTGAAGCCAGTAGGGCAGACCACCACGGTAACAAATACACACTCGTTCCAACATACGACGAATCGTGTTTTGTAATCAGCAGGACGAGCCAAATGTCCGCAATCGCACCGATAGCCACACTGAATCGAGTCAGCTTTAGTGCTTCCATGACTTGCCTTGCTGGAAGTGGCATTTGTACATCGTACCCATTCCCCATAGCGACGATGCGCTGACTCGTTTACCATACGTCATTCCATGCGAGAAGAATCAAAAACAAATGCCAGTGCCAAAAACCTCAGGATTACAATCCTCGTGAGCACGTATCATTATGCAGTTACCAACGCGCTGGAAGAAGGTGCACGGGCGGCATTCCTCGAAGCTGGCGGTGTTGAAACAAACTGTGTCACCATCCACGTCGCTGGCGCGTGGGAGCTCGTCGTTGTTGCAAAAAACATAGCACAACAAGGGAGCACTGATGGAATCGTTGCGCTTGGTTGCACCATCACCGGCGAAACAACACACGACGAAGTAATTGGACATGCAATCGCCCACGGCCTCATGCAAACTTCATCCGATTGGGGACATCCCGTCTCCATGGGTGTACTGACTTGCCAAACAATCGAACAGGCAAAAGAACGAGCGGGAGGATGTTGCGGCAACAAAGGCATCGAAGCGATGCGAGCAGCAATTAATACGGAAGCAACGATACGAGAACACTATGCCAAACAGTAGACCCCTCCGCGAACAAGTCCTACAGTTACTTTGTCAGTTTGACGCTGGCAATGAAGATGTCGCTCAAATCACCACTGCAAATTTCAACGAAGAATCTGGCAAGACAAGTGAGCCAAACAAAAATTCGTGTGCTTTGGCGAAAAAAATTTGGGAAGATCACTCCGCTGGAGATGCGCACTTAGCACCGTTTACACCTGAGTGGCCTCTGCACCGGCAACCGCTCCTGGATAGAAATATTTTACGACTCGCAAGATATGAAATTGTTTCTGGCATGACACCACCGATTGTTGCAATAAACGAAGCTGTGGAGTTAGCAGGAATTTATTCGACTGAGAAGTCTGCATCGTTTGTGAATGGTGTACTTGATGCAATCTTCCACGACAAAACACCGCCACCAGCAATTCCAAAGACCTCGGATGGTAAAAAATAATGGGGCTCTTTCGAGCAACAATCTCTGCACTTCGAGGTGGTCTTTCAAAAACTCGCTCGGTACTCTCCGCCCCGCTTGCAACTATGCGTGGAAGAGTTATTGATGCAAACACCATTGACGAACTCGAGCACTTGCTGCTTTCTTCAGACGTAGGCGTCACAACGACTGACGCTATCGTGCAAGACCTTCGAGTGGAAGTCTCTAGCGGGGCCCTGAAAGACAAAGATATTCTTGAGTTGCTTCGCGAACGACTCATCCGGCGACTTGCTGATAAAGACAGAACCATTGCAACAGCAGCGCAGGCACCGACAGCTATCCTTGTTGCAGGAGTCAACGGAGTTGGCAAAACCACGAGCGTCGCCAAAATTGCACTCGCACTCAAAAATGAAGGACGAACTGTTTTGCTCGCAGCGGCTGACACATTTCGCGCGGGCGCAGTCTCTCAACTCACCGCTTGGGCAGAACGGCTTGGCATCGAAATAGTGAAAGGCGCACAAGGCGCTGACCCAGCTTCTGTCACATTTGACGCAGCAACCGCTTCACTAAGCAGAGGTATGGATGTGCTACTCATTGACACAGCTGGTCGGCTACACACGCAAGAACCGCTCATGCGACAACTCGAAAAAATACAACAGGTTACCTCAAAAAAAATAGATGGAGCCCCCCATGAAGTACTGCTTGTACTTGATGCAACGCAAGGGCAAAACACCCTCTCACAAGCGAAAAAATTCGCTGAATCTATCGGCGTTACGGGTATTTTCCTTGCAAAACTCGACGGGACTGCCCGGGGTGGAATCGTCTTCGCCATTGAGGATGAAACAGGCATTCCCATCAAACTCATTGGGATTGGCGAACGACCAGAAGATGTCGAACCGTTCGACGCAGAGACGTTTGTCTCCGCCCTAATTGAAGATGGCAGATAGCCCCTCTTGAGCGCTATGCGATGTATCATCCCCCTAGTGCTATTCCAGAAACATTTACTCATTCTCCTCTCCTGCCTCGTTAGCACTCCCGCGCTCGCAGATGAACAAATTCGCGAGGTTCCAATCAGAGGCGATCGCCTCTCAGGCCTTGTGTTACCTGTCTTGCCACGAGCAACTGATATTGCAATTTCTGGTCTTAAAGCAAATGCTTGGACGGTTGACGACACGAAACGCTTGCTCGTTGAAAGCGATGTCACAGTTACCATTGGTGCCTATACCTTTGATTCTGAGCGGGCAGTTGTGTGGCTCAATCGTATGCAGACCGATGCTGGAATCGTTTCTCAAATTGCGGTGTACCTCCCCACATTTTCAAAATCTTCAAAACTCAACGCACTTGGCGCTGAAGGTGAAAATTTACTTGTCGTAGGAAGTACGCTCGGGAGCGTCTCTATGGATGTTGCACTCCTGACACCTTCAAAACCCAAGTCGCAGACCGCGCTACTCACTAAAGCAAGGCAACGATTCGCAGAATATGCAATAGGGTTGTCCTCATCGCAGACCCAACTCTCAGGGCACCCAATCATCACTGCAGAACCGACAGCAACAACAGGCACCGACTCTGCGTTTGTCGAGTTACCTCTAGAAGAAACTCGCCCTTGGCTTCAACCTAAATCAGGGTTTGTCACACTTTCTGCAGATCTTGTCGAGTTACAAACAGATGAAACCGAGAATACCGTCACCCTAGACGGACAAGTTCGAATCGAAATGCGTTCAACAAGCGGTATCGATGACATGCAAATGCGCGCTGCACGAGGAATAATTTTCTTAGAAGGTGGAAGTGTTCGCGATATTGCTGCAGGCAACATAGACATGTCTGAAATTCATGGCGTGTACCTTGAAGGCAACGTCGTCATTCATGCGAATAGCGGAGACTATCTTGTTCGTGCCCCACAAGTATTTTACGATTTCGATACGGGCAAGGCAGTCATGCTTGAATCGGTCTTGCGAACGTACGGCAATAAGGGGCGAGTTCCAATTTACATACGCGCGAAAGAGATGCAACAGATCGCTGAAAATCAGTGGGTTGCGAAAGATGCGCAAGCTTCAACAAGTTCATTTGCTACACCGGACCTTGCGATTGGTTCTTCTAAACTCAAAATCACACAAGAGGAGGACGGTAATGCTTATATTCAATCAAGCCACAACACGGTTCGACTCGGCGGAACGCCAATGTTTTATTGGCCCTACTACGCAGGTGAAGCGGGAGAAATACCCATTCATAATTTGGTTGTTGGCTACAAAGATGGCTACGGTGCACTCATGGAGACCAAGTGGGATGTCTATACGCTCCTTGGAAAACCGCAACCAGCGGGATTATCACTTGACTTGCAACTCGATGGATACGTCGACAGAGGTGTCGGGGTCGGGCTCGAGGTTGACTATGTGCAAAGTGGTTCCAAATACGAACTCGACACCTATTTTCTTGCAGATGCTGGCGTACAAAAAACTTCTTCCGGGAGAGAAATGGATGTCCCGCACCACCAACGTGGGTACGCGCTCTGGTCGAGCAATAGTAAACTCAGCAGCTATTGGACTTTACAATCACAGTTGAGCTACATCAGCGATGCAACATTCATGTCAGTCTGGCGACAACCACAATTCAAAGAACACGCAGAATATGAAACCAGCATCTACGCTAAATATCAAAAAGACAATGCTGCTTTTACTGCCCTAGCAAAAGACAGCCTGAATGACTTCATTTCAAACAGTTGGTTACTTGCATCAAGGCAATACACCGTCGACAAAATGCCTGAAATTGGATACCGCCGGTATGGCGATTCCGTTTTCAAAGAGTTACTGAACTGGTCAAGCGAAACACGATTCGTTCGTGAACGGATGAGATTCCAGAGTGGCACACCAAACAGCAATGGGTTAAA
>CAZURP010000016.1:0-9517 GCA_964623715.1 uncultured Isosphaeraceae bacterium
ATTCGTGCCGGTATTGCTCGCTTTGCAAAAAACGGAAGGCGCGTGCAAGTCATTGAATCCATCGAGCAGGTTGATGAAATCACCACTGGGGGAAGGTATTTGGTACAACCACCTCTCGTGGGGAGAGATGCAGGAATTATCCACGGAACTCTTCGCGAGCAAGGTTTGGCAGCCCTTGTTCTTTGCAGGGAACCCTCGACAAGCCTTGGCCTTTGCCCAATTGTTGCACTAGGGAGTGGTGTTATCGTTCGCGTTCAAATTGAAGGGCCAAAGAACCCATCTAAACCAACATGCGCGTGGTTTGACCATGCAATCGTTGAATTTGGTGAACACGTATTATCTAAAATAGATAAAAACAGCACTTCTCAGAGGCAACTCGATTATTTGTTAGCGCATTTGCCCGCAGTGTCTACTTGCCCGAGCATATATGAGGCGGGGATTGCCCTTTGCCGTACACTATGTAAGGAAAGTTCTTAGGGATTTACAAAGAGGCAGAACACGTGGCAATTACAACTTCACTCGCACCAAGTTATTCTCTCAAGACCATCATTATGGCTATCGTTTGTATTGTCCTTGGGGTCTGGGGTGTGTACGACTATGTTGTTGTTATTCCAAGGGCAATAATACAATCTGAACGCGCTGCATTGTTACGGGATTTTGTGCAACCAGCGTTGTATGTTGAGCTTGGTGCAGAAGAGCGAAACAACGCAACTGTTAAACTGGCTTCCACTCTTGATGCCGACAACGGTATTGATGGTGTGTGGTCTGAAACCCTTTTGTTGTTTCAGGGTGCTGTTGGAAGTGGTGATGGTGCAACTCTTGCCGAAGCGCAAGATGTGCTCGCTGAGCATTTAACAGAATATGGAGACGTTACGCCCCCAAGCAAATACGATCGGCCCATGCAGTGGCTCTTTATTGTCTGTATCCCTTTTGGTTTTTATTATTTTTGGGCACACGCAAAGATGGCGAAAAAAGCAAGCGCGTATCGACTTGAAGATAGCGGGACTCTCACAACACCTGAGGGTTCGTGGACTGCGGAAGAAATTAAAGACATCGACATGGAACGCTGGATTTCCAAAACAGGAAAAGCGCGATCAACTTGGACTGCGAAGGTAATTGTTGAAAACCATGCGCCGATTCTATTGGACGATTACGTCTACAAAGATATGTATTTAATCATCGGGCAACTCGCACATCGATTCTACCCAGAGGAGTGGACGCCTCTTGCGAAGCGTATTAAGGTGTTGGACCCTGAATCTATTGGTGATGCGGTTGATGCCAGCGAAGTCGAAGAAAGATAATTGTGCCACTGCTCTCTGCTACAAATTTGGTTAAAAGTTACGGTGGAAGGAAAGTGGTTGACGATGTTTGCCTTGAAATTGAAGCGGGTGAAATTGTTGGATTGCTTGGCCCAAATGGCGCGGGAAAAACCACATCGTTTCGAATGATGATTGGAATGATTACACCAGAAAACGGTCGGGTTCTTTTTGACGGTGAAGACGTTACATACCTTCCGATGTACCAACACGCACGAAGGGGTATGGGATATTTGGCACAAGAACCAAGTGTGTTTCGTGGCATGTCGTGCGCGGACAACCTGCTTACCATTCTTGAAACATTACCCATTCCAAAGCCCGTTCAAAAACAACGGTGCAACGAGCTTCTTGAGCAATTCCACCTGGAGCATAAGAAAAATCAACTTGCGCGAACGTGTAGTGGTGGTGAGCGCAGGCGACTTGAAATAGCTCGATCTTTAATTACGAGACCCAAACTTATTTTGCTCGATGAACCTTTTGCGGCGGTTGACCCCCACACGGTAGAAGACGTGCAGAAAGAGGTGCGCAAACTTGCTGATTCTGGCATCGCAATTTTGGTCACCGATCACGCAGTGCAGCAAACCCTTCACATTTGTGATCGAGCATACATTATTGAGGGCGGGAAAAATTTAATGGAGGGCGATCCAAAAACCATCATCAACGATGAAATGGTGAAAAAACACTACCTTGCCTCAACCTTTCGCGGTGATGAATTCGATTAATACAGCGTCTATCTCGCTGTATAATTCCTCACTATGCGTTATGTACTACTTCTTCTTTTTGCCTCGTGCTCACTCGGTTGTGTTAAGCGAACTATTTCCATCACAACGAACCCGCCAGGGGCGCTTGTTTGGATCAACGACCGAGAGATTGGGCGAACACCAGTTGATTTCCCTTTCACGTACCACGGTGAATACGATGTGCGTATTGAGCGGGATGGAAGCGAGCCAGTAATGACTTCTGCTTGGACAGACCGACCTGTTTGGGACGCGTCCTTCGTTGATTTTGTTGCTGAAATCGCTCCTGTAAATTTGCACTCTAAAACAGTTTGGCATTTTGAACTTAGTCCACCAAACAACGACCAAGAATTATTGCTTAAACGGGCGAATACGCTTCGTTCGTATACGTCGGGTGTTGGTCGTGAGTAGATATCGACGGTATTTTGGAGTGGTATTGATTCTTGTTTTTGCCGCAGGGGTTTCGTGGTGGTCTGGAAAAAAAGAAGCAAGTATTTCAACGCACGTCAAACAAGAAGTTACGCGTCTCATTCCTTTATTTCACTCTGATCCAACGGTGCTTCGCGACATGGTGCTAAGCCCTGTCCTTGAACCAACGCTTGCTGATTCGCTTTCGGCTGTCTATTTGCACTCGAAAGAACAAGGGGAAACTTTTTCTGTTCTTGTTTTAGATGGAGACGACAGTGAGTATGGTGATGGTTCTGCGACGCATGTTGTCGTATTCACGATCAATGATAAAACCGTTGCTAGTTTAAGAATAATTTGTCACTCAGATACTGACCCGCTTACTTTTGCTGGAGCATGGATACAATGAAAGTTTGGGTAAACGGGGCGTTTGTTGATGATACAGAAGCAAAAATGAGTGTCTTTGACGCTGGGATCCAACACGGTGTCGGGCTCTTTGAAACTATGCTTGCAAAAAATGGTCGGGTTTTTCGTGCCAAGGATCACATGAACCGGTTGGCTGATTCGTGTGCAGCGCTTCGCCTTACAGAAAAACTGCATATCGAACCACTTGTTGACGCTCTGCAACTAACACTCAAAGAAAATAACCAAACAGAAGCGAGGTTGCGTCTTACTATTACTGGTGGTGATTTGAATATGTTGCAACAGACTGGTGAAAGCGGGAACGACCCAACAATTATTATTCAGTCTCAGCCTCCAACAAGATATCCAGATGGTTTTTATCAAAAAGGAACACTTGTTTCGCTTGCAAGTGGGAGAGTTAATCCATTTGCGTTTACCGCTGGTCACAAAACATTGGATTATTGGGGAAAATTATTAAATCTACAGATGTCTGCAATGCAACAGTGTGGTGAAGCTATTTGGTTAACGCCAAGCGCGTGTGTGGCGGGGGGCTGTGTGAGTAATGTCTTTGGAGTAAAAAATGGAACTCTCTTTACACCAATCGCACAGGGTGAAGAGGGTGCAGAGGAAGAACCGTCTGCGGTTCTACCCGGCATCACGCGGAGCGTTGTTATGGGCATTGGTAACGATTTGGGAATTGGAACAAATAAGAAGCAAGTTGCCTTTGATGAGTTACTTGACGCCGATGAAGTGTTTTTAACAAACTCAAGTTGGGGAGTGCTTCCAGTTGTTGGTGTGCGCGCAATGGTACAAACGGAAGATGGTGCTGGAACTCAAGACCAGCCAATCGGCGATGGTGTCGTTGGTTCGATAACCAAACAGCTTCATTCTTCGTATCAAGACACGGTTGACCGAGAGACCTTAGAGCAAAACTAATACATTTCAATTAATGCGTCTCAGAGCCAAATATCTCAGAGCCAAATATAATTCAGGGGGTTCGGGGGGGTTGTGGGCCACTATCTTGTTTTACGCGTACGTTTTTTCTTCCTTTGGCGGATGGTCCGGCGCTTGATCCACCGCCGAATAATGATCGGGTTTTTGCGCGCACGACGCTAACGAGAAGAAGAACACCAAATACAAAGGCGGCGACGACCCCGGCCACAACAAGGAGTGCGAAGATGGGTAAAAAGAGCACCAGCCCAAAGACGATAGATGCTATTTTTGCTGGCAGGGACATGGGTGTAGGCGTACCAATTTGGAATTGTCTGAACATCATCACATTCCAATCATAGTGACTTTTGGTGAGGTGGTATCATAGACACCCCAAAGCAAGGAAGCACTCGTGGTATCAAAAAAGACCAACAACCCGTTTATTCACCTCCACCTTCACAGTGAATACTCTCTACTCGATGGTGGAAATAAAATTGAGGCGCTGCTTGAGCGTGTTAAAAGTTTTGGTATGGATGCTGTCGCTGTTACTGATCATGGGAACCTGTTCGGCGCGTTTGAGTTTTACACAAAGGCGCGAGCCGCGAAAATTAAACCCATTCTTGGCATTGAGGCATATGTCGCTATTGGTGACAGAACGGTAAAAGAAAAAACTGGTGTTAAAGATGGTGGGTTTCATCTTGTGTTGCTTGCAGAAAATAACACGGGGTGGAAAAATCTTGTAAAACTAAGTTCTGATTCTTTTTTGAATGGGTTTTATTACAAGCCACGAATGGACCATGAGACCCTAGAACAATATGCCGATGGCATCATTGCAATTAATGGGCACCTTGGCAGTTCCATTGCATACCACCTTTGTAATTTTGTTGATTCTGGAAACGACGAGGATTGGGAAAAAGCACTTGAAGAAGCAAGATGGCACGCCAAAACATTTGCACCGAACGAAAGTGGTGAACCAAGGTTTTATATTGAACTACAGCGACATGATGTACAAGAACAAATAACTATTAACCCATACCTCATTAAAATAGCGAGAGAACTCGACCTTCCCCTTGTGTGCGACAACGACGCACATTACCTTGGTGAAGACGATTGGGATGCACACGACACACTCTGTTGTATTTCAATGCAAAAACAAAAAACCGACACCGAAAGACTTGTGTATTCACGAGAGTTGTACGTTAAGTCGCATGAAGAAATGTCTGAACTTTTTCATGATATTCCTGAAGCAATCGAAAATAGTGCCGCGATTGCAAGTCGATGCAATGTGACGCTCGATGAAGACAAAAACCACGCACCAGTTGTACAGGTCACTGGGCCAAACTCGTACGAACCGTTTGAGGGTGGGGATTTAACCGAGTGGTTTAAGGAACATTGCCAGAAATTTACCCTGCACCCGTGGGACTCTCGGGTAGACACCGACGTTTCGGAAGAGGGGTTAAAAAAAGATTGCGACAATGCCCTTGCGTGTTTGTGTGAGGCGGGACTTGTTTGGCGGTATGGGGTTGATGGTGTGACTGATGAAATTCGTGCGCGGCTTGAAAGAGAACTGAGAATTCTCTCGGATAAAAACATTAGTGCATATTTTCTTATCGTTTGGGATTTTGTTGATTGGGCGCGACAAAAAGGAATTCCCGCAAACGCCCGCGGTTCGGGGGTTGGAACTATGGTCGGGTTTGTGCTTGGATTATCAAACGCGTGTCCGGTAAAATACGGTTTGCTTTTTGAACGATTTACCGATCCTGATCGTTCTGAATACCCAGATATTGATATCGACATTTGCCAAAACGGGCGGGGCGCTGTTATTGATTTTGTGCGAAAAAAATATGGGCACGTTGCTCAAATCATCACGTTTGGAAGATTAAAAGCACGCGCAGCTATCAAAGACGTCGCACGAGTACATGGGCTTTCGGCTGGAGAAGGACAACGGCTCGCCAACCTTATTCCACCAGAACTAAATATTACTATCGATGATTCGCTGAAGAAAAGTGATGATTTTAAGGCGGCGTACGAAGGCTCCAATGAAATCAAGGGTGTTATCGATACTGCGCGACAACTTGAACATCACGCAAGGCATGTGGGTGTGCATGCTGCTGGTGTTGTAATTGCAACCGAGCCACTTGATAATATTATTCCGCTCTGTAAACCTGGTGGTGGGTCGACAGATGTTGTTACACAGTGGGATGGTCCAACGTGCGAGCACATTGGATTGCTCAAAATGGATTTCTTGGGACTGCGGACACTCTCGACCATTGAACTTGCGAAAAAACTCGTTCGAGAAAGTATTGACGACGAAAATATTTGGTCAGCAGTAAACAGAGAAGTCGGCGACGGAGACCACCCGCTAGATTTAGACAGGATTGACCTTGAAGATAAAAAAGTGTTAGATCTTTTTCTGCGTGGAGACACCGCGGGTATTTTCCAGTTTGAGTCTGGCGGCATGCGTCGCTTATTGAAGCAAATGAAACCCAACAAGCTTGAGGATTTAATTGCTGCCAACGCACTCTTTAGGCCGGGTCCGATGGATCTCATTGAAACGTTCTGTAAACGAAAAAATGGCGCGGAAGAAGTTCCAAAGGTCCACGAGATTGTCGATAAATACACTGAAGAAACTTGTGGAATCATGGTGTATCAAGAACAAGTTATGCAAATTGTTCATGCACTTGGCGATATTCCTCTCCGAGAAGCATACACATTAATCAAGGCTATAGGCAAAAAGAAACACAAGGTTATCAATGCAAACAGGCCCAAATTTGTCAACGGGGCTGTTGAGAAGGGGTTGAAAGAGTCTTTTGCAAACGATTTGTTTGATTTAATCCTTAAGTTTGCTGGGTATGGATTTAACAAAAGTCACTCAACTGGTTATTCCATTATTGCTTTTCAAACTGCATATTTAAAAACATATTTTCCAGTGCAGTACATGGCTGCTGTACTTACATTCGAAAGTGGAGCAAAGAAAACAGAAGACTGGGCACCGTACATTGGAGATTGCAGAAGGGTTATTTTTCCTGACCACGCAAAAGGCAATCGGCACATCGGGTTTGAGGTTGGGCCTCCAGACATTAACCAGTCGGATGCTGACTTTTCTGTTGTTTTCGCTGATGGAGAAGATCGAATAAACACACATGGCAACGTTCGTTTTGGACTTGGTGCTGTAAAGGGTGCGGGTGGTTCAGCAGTTACGGCGATTGTTGAAGAACGGGGCGTTAGTGGACCGTTTACGTCTATTTTTGATTTTTGTTCTCGGGTGAGTAGTAGGGCTGTAAACAAAGGAACTGTTGAATCGTTAATCAAGGGTGGTGCGTTTGACTCTCTGCATGGAGTTGACAACCGCGCATCTCTACTTGCAGTGCTCGATAAAGCTATTTCAATTGGTGCATCGGCGGCCAAAGACAAAGAGAGTGGGCAAAGTGGATTGTTTGGTGCCCCTGAAACTGCCGTTGTTTCAGCGCAAGGGTGTTGCCAAGAAAATGATTTGCCAAAGGTCGTTCCTTGGACGCAGCCCGAAACACTAACTTACGAAAAAGAGGTATTGGGAATTCACGTCTCTGGACATCCGCTTGATACACACGAAGACGAACTGCTCGCGTGGTGCTCAGATAATGTTATGTCTATTCGAGACCATCGAGATGGTAAAGAAGTCGTGGTGGGTGGGATACTCACTGCAGTTCGCATTGTCGTTATTCGTAATGGTCGAAGTGCTGGGCAGAAAATGGCAATTCTTACACTGCAAGACCGTGTTGGAAAAATAGAGTGTGTTATTTTCTCAGAGGGCTATCAAAAGTACGCCCATTTACTCCAAACGGATGGTGTTGTGCTGATTGTCGGGAAAGTAGATAGGGGAAGGGGAGAGCTACAGCTACTTGTCAATAAGGTTATCCCACCTAAAGAGGCATCGCTATTTCTTTCAAAGCAAATTGAGATCACGTTCCATCAAGAACCCAAGAATACACAAACAAAGGGGCAAATGGAAATGGTTTCTGGAATAATTAAACAAGCGGGTGCGTCGAAAGTGGGCCAGGGTGCAACCCCAGCCGATGTGTTTATTCATATACACACAGGAGAGCATGTAGCAACCCTGCGAAGCCAGCGCAGAGTTGTCGTGGAACCAAAACTGATTCAGCAGATAAGTGAAATAGTCGGGCAAGAAAACATTCGGTTAGTTTCAACAACCGGACCAAACACTTAGTGGTTTATCACGCCGCCTTGCCGTGTGACCAGTCGTCGTCGTCTTCTGACTCGCTTGGCCATTTTGTTTCAGCGCGGCGGTGGATTTTAAGAATCGTACCAAGCTGCGTACCGAATATCTCACGAATTGTTTCGATTGTATCTGTCGCATCTTGGTCAAATGGGCGGGTGTCGCCTCTGAACAACACTATTACTGCCATACATCGATCTTCGTGAAAACAAGAGGCGGTCACAACTTCACTGCCTGAAAAATCCTCGGGGTCTGCATCAACAATGTTTGCAAATGTCTCGCCGTCTTTGTAGCGCCTCACTTCGGTTTCGCAACACGCTACAGGACAGGCCGC
Source organism: uncultured Isosphaeraceae bacterium (assembly GCA_964623715.1). Lineage (GTDB taxonomy): Bacteria > Planctomycetota > Phycisphaerae > Phycisphaerales > SM1A02. The sequence continues at coordinate 8,341 of CAZURP010000016.1, forward strand.
TGGCCCCAAGGTGTCGATAAGTGTTTGAAAATGTTCACCCTGGCGATCGTAGTTTATATATGCACCAATGCCCCAGTCAATTTCGCCCTCGCGAAGGTACACCGCTGCGTTCATCGCCCCGATTCGAGTAAGCATATACCCAAGTGCTGTGCGCAACATTGATTCTACTTCAAGTTCTTGGTTTACAAGTGTTTGAAATTCTGCGCCTATTGCAACTTGTTGCATTTTCTTTTCTACTTCACAGTGTGTGTTTGCTAAGTCGCTTGAAAGCAAATCGTTTTCTTCTGATATGCGATGGAGTTCCTCGTTCATTGAATTGTAGAGTTTTGCGTTCGAGTCAGCACACTCCCTGAGTTGAGTAATCTTGTTTGCTTGTTCAATCGCTGTTTGCACTCTAGATGTTAGCACCGAAAGGTCGTCTGGTATGCAAAAGAAATCTGCGCCGCCGAGGCGAATGAATTCTATTACTTGTGTGGGGTCAGGCTTCGAAGAGAGCCCTATGATTGGTATGTTTAGGGAAAGAAGTGAAGCAGATTCAAATACTTCTCTAGTTGAGAATTTTGAAGAATCTGTTGCGGAAATAATGGCACCAAACGTCTGTTTTTTGACACTTGCTTCAAGCAATGAGGGGAAGGGTATATATTCGACTTTATAACCCGTTGTTTCAAGGGATGCTCGTATAGCGTCAGTTGTTTTTGGTACGGAACCAATCAGTAGTATTGTTGTTGTGGTTTGTGGATTCATCTAGTGCGTTGCCTTGTCTAGCTTTTCTGTGTGTAATAGTGTTCTGGTTTACGCGGTTAATAGTTGTTGTACCGCTTGTTTAATAACTTCTTTTGAGTCTGCGCCGTGTGTGTGTTGGTTCACGCCGTGTTGATACATGTTTCCAATAGCGACTATTTTGGGTGTGGCGCCAGTCGCATTTGAAAGGGATGTAACAATTGACTTTGAGTCTAAACCCTCTATGGAGGAATCAATAAGAATCAAACTTGGCTTGCATTCATTTGCCTGAAACCCAGCGCTCCACGCGTCTGTTGCGTGCGTTATTTTCACGTTGTGTCCCATGGAGTATGTGTTGATTACAACATCTATGTTCTCGCCCTCAAGTCCAACAACAAGCACCTGTAAACAACTTGGGCCAAGTCGAGAGGTGTCCATGTTGTTTGTTTGCATAAAT
>CAZURP010000016.1:9527-14407 GCA_964623715.1 uncultured Isosphaeraceae bacterium
AAGCAGTTCGCCGCGGGGGATGCGACGAAACCTGGAACCGGGAACCTTAAACCCTTGAAGGCGACCATTGTCAAAACATCGGATAATGGTTTGTTGAGATATGTTGCATATCTTTGCCGCTTCTCCCGTTGTGAATACTTGTTTGTCTTCGTTTGGCTTGTTGCTCATTTCGTGTTCCTTTATGGGTGAGTGGCGATCCGGTTCGTTCTGGTTTATCCAAACCACCAAGACCACATTCGTCCCCAAAACTACGCAACTTCACACCGACCACAACAAGATGGGTAAATAAACAGAACAAATCCGTCACTTTGGGCATTTTGCGCATATCGCAACCCATTATCGGACCAATAAATGTTTCAAGCCTTGGGTGTTATGAATTGTTCTTGGTTTTCCAAAGGCGAACAGCCTCTGGCTCGCGGGGATACAGCGGTGCGAGGGCAAGTGGGTCGGTCGTAGCTTTTTGTTTAAGTAGCATCGTGCCGAGTTCAAGGAGCGCCTTTGCATTTGGGCGTGCTTGGTAAATTGAAACACCGTGTTCAGAACAAAGGGAAGGTACCTCTTCTGGTGAAAATGAATCTATAAAGACGCCGTCTATTGTTGCATCAAGCACTACTGAAAACTCGTCCAGTGTGGAAAGTTGTGATTTGCAATTCCAATCATTGTTCTGCTTGGTTACTTTTGAAAGCCAGAACGATTCTTTTTTTACACCCGATACAACGAAGTAAGTGCCGTCGTTTGTCGTTTGGCTTCGTGTGATGGAGAGGGCTGTTTCAACCGAGACAATTTCTGCGGATGTTGTAAAAGAAATCATTTTTGCTATTGAGACCGCTGTACGAAGACCCGTAAACCCTCCGGGACCAACTGACACAACCACCAGTTGAATCGAGTTAGGCTTAACTGACTGTTTTTTTGCCAAGCGCGCAATCGCTGGGAGCACGTCGTCTTTGTCTCGATTGCCGATTTCTATTGTTTCCAAAAGCACAACACCGTCCGATTTCGACAATGCGACACTTCCCTCGCGTTGCGATAATTCTAAAGCAATTGTAATTGGTGAAAGCGGCATCGTTTATATTTCGTGGATTTCCATTGAAACAGTAGATAGTTTCACCACTAATCGTACTGCTTGGCTCGCTGTTTGAACGTTAGATAGGTCAACGGGAAGAACAACTCCTTCGTCGTGGTCGCTATTGATTGCAAGTACGTTGGTGCCCAACATGGCAATGCCTGTTGGAACCCACGCGTGACCAAGGCAAAAAAGTTTAACGCTCCATTGATTCGCGAGGCTATCATATTGTTCTTGTGAGTGGCTGCGTCCCCAAACCATCATTGTCGCAGAGCCTTCATTAGCAGATATGTCTTTTTTGTTCAGTTTTCTGTTTATTATGTTTGTGTCAAAGTGAGGCATGTCGTATTCATTTGGCAAACTATGACAACACATCAGACCGTTCTCTGAAAGAACCGCAAGTGGCATCGCTTGTATAAAGTCTTGAATCGATTTCAACACATCGTTTGAATCTTTACCAAATACATGTTCAACGCCTTTTGTAAATTTGCCGACAAGTTCTGCACCGCCTTTAGTAATCAGTCTTCCTGTTGCTTGAGAGAGTTCGTGATTCGCGAGGATAGGGTGTACCTGTGTCGGATATCTACATACTAGATGCGCGACGCGGACGAGCATTCGATAACTTATGTCTGGCGTTCCGGTAGTGTTAGTAGAGTGAATGAGCTCTTGCAACACAACGTGGCTTTCTGGATTGTCAAGGTCGGCAAGCTTAATTATCTTTGCGTAGTTAAATGGGTTGTCGTGCAAATCACCAGAAACCCACACCGTTCCTGTTGCAGGAAGGTGGTGAGTTGAACCAAATCGAGATTTGTTGTGCAAGAGGGTGTGCGCGGCACAATCAAGTGTTGCACAGACTTTCTTTGCGTCAGAGAAATTCAACGGGGCAACAGACATTAGAGTGTTCCGAAGATACGGTCGCCAGCGTCGCCAAGCCCTGGAAGAATGTAACCGTTCTCGTTTAAACAACGATCAAGCGATGCTGTGAACACGAGTAATTGAGGGTGGTCTTGATGCATTTTTTCCACTCCCTCGGGAGATGCAACCAAACACATCATCTGGATGTCTTTGCAACCATGGTCGTCACAGAGTATTTTTGCGGCATAAGAAGCCGATCCTCCCGTTGCGAGCATGGGGTCAATCAATAACACTGGGCCATCTGCAATGTCTTTTGGGAGTTTGCAATAGTAAGGTACGGGCTTTTTGGTTTCTTCGTCTCTGTATACACCAATGTGTCCAACTCGCACTTCTGGAATCATGGCCATTACGCCATCTGTCATGCCCACCCCCGCGCGCAAAATGGGCACAAGGGTGATCGGGCTTGTGAGCTGCTGCCCAACTGATTTCTCAATAGGTGTTTCGACTGGAACCTCTTTTGTTGAATAGTTTCTCGACATCTGAAAAAACATGAGGCCTGCGATTTCGTTGAGTAGCCTTCTAAACGTCGCGTGTTTTGTTTCTTTGTCTCGAATTCGGGTAAGTTTGTCCTGAATAACGGGGTGCTCGAAGACGCGAAGGTTTGGATAATTTGTGTTATGTGTTAGCATTGTTTGGGTGTTTATCATATCACGCTGTTAGAATCCACATCAATGAAACCTATATGCTTACTCTTTATTTGTGGTTTTCTCGCAGGGTGCGATAGTGGGTTCCGTGACATTGATTCTCGGGTCGATGCATTCATGTCGGAAACAAGCAGCGAGATGGGTGCTGCTCACCCAGTTCCCTTGTTGTATCCTGAGGTGGATGCCACAACGTCGCTTACAAACACGTCGCCACCCACAGTGAATCCCTCGAGCGATGAGCTGGGTTTTACAGCAGCAACAATATTACACGAGGATGACATTGCAATCTCACTTGCTCAATCTGCTGAAGATTTAGAAGCAACGAGCGAAGTTATCACGCTCGAAGAATCACTTGTGTGGGCAGACAAACACGCACGAGAAATACAGTTCGCACAGTACGACTACCTTTCAACCACATTGTCTTTATTGCAACAACTTCACTTATGGGGACCAAGGTTTTTCAACACAATTACTTCTGACTTAACAGCAGAATCAAGCAATGGGCTCTATGACACTTCTTTAAGTGTGGTGAATGATTTAAGCGTCACGCAAAAACTGCAGGATGGTGGGAGTCTGTCCGCTGGTGCGCTTACAACGCTTGCAAGAGATATCCACTCAACAACCGTGAACAGTTCTTCTTCCTCGTCGGTACATGTTTCATTGGATATTCCCTTGTTGCGAGATTCTGGTGCTGTTGCAAGAGAGTCGCTCATTCAGGCAAAACGAAACATGGTGTATGCGGCAAGAACATATGAACGGTTTCGAAGAACATACTACCGGGAACTTGTTGGTGATTACCTCTCACTTGTTGTACAAAAACAGTCGTTGCAAAACGCACAAAGAGGGGTTGATTCACTCCAACAATTGAACGAGCGCCAGGCAGCGCTCTATGCGTCTGGAAGAACAAGACTTTATGATTCTGCCGACGCTGAAAACCAAGCGCTGGCCGCTGTTGCTCGACTGAGCCAGTCGTGGGAACGGTATCGCCTTGCGCTTGATCGTTTCAAGGTTAGAATTGGTTGGCCGATTGACCAAAATATTCAAGTAACCCCTTCCTCCTTGAACGTCGTTCCGCCTGAAGTTGGCCCTGACGTGGGGATTGTTGTTGAACAAGCCCTTTTGTTGCGCTTGGATTTACAAAACGAGGGTGATCGGGTTATTGACACATTGCGAGGAGTTGAAAATGAGTTGAACCAACTATTGCCTGATGTCTCGTTTACTGCCACCGCTTCGACGGATAGTGAACAAAACGCATTAGCAAAGTTTTCAGGAGAAGAGATTGATTATCTCGCGGGATTGTCCGTGAGTCTTCCTCTTGATAGGGAAAGCGAGCGAATTGCCTTGCGGCAACAACAAATTACTTTAGAACGAGCAAAGAGGTCCTTTAGGGAATCGAAAGATAATGTTTCCATTTCGGTTCGTTCGGCTCTTCGTAACATCGAGGTGTTTCAGTTCACGTTTGACCTTCAAGAGCGAAATGTCGCCATTGCGGAACTTGGTTTGGACTCTATCAACGCCGACCCAGACAGGGTGTCCGTGCTTGACCAAACCCGAGCAATCTCTGATTTACAAAACGCACAAGACGCGAGGGACAGTGCTAAAAAGGACCTTGAGCTCTCTATCATTGATTATCTGCTCAGTGCGGGCAGGTTGCGAATTAATACTAACGGTGGCATAGACTTGCCAACGCAGAAGGAAGGATAGTCCATACAATCTATGTGCATGCGAAGAGGAATAACAACAATTGGACTGATCGTTGGTGCAGCGCTTGTCGTAATTATTGGTGCAACGGTGGTGTTTACTGGATCAGAAAACAACAGAGAAGCCACTGTGGTTGCTGGAGAACTGTATGAAGTAGTAACCGGGTCATTTGCAATTACCGTGCCTACGTCTGGGGAACTTGCTGCAAAAGAACAAATTAACATTCACAACAAACTTGAATCTGGGGCGGTTATTATTGAGTTAGTGGGCGAGGGGTCGCAAGTTGTAAGGGGTGATGTGTTACTTCGACTAAACGATGAAACAATCAAAAATGCTATTCGTGACGCGGAGTTAAATGTTACCTCGGCGAAAAACAACCTTGACACATCAAAGTCCTCGCTGGTTATTGCGGGGAAAAAAAGAGATTCGTAAGCCTAAGATGCTGAGAAATACGAAAATTAAGATTCTATAAAAACAGTACAAAAAAAGAATCCAACCTAAGTCGGATCCATTGACGGAGGTTATAGGCTGCAGCAGCGAGTATGACATTGATCTGA
>CAZURP010000017.1:0-6411 GCA_964623715.1 uncultured Isosphaeraceae bacterium
TTCCAGAAATCATCATGGAAATCTTTAAGTACGGGCTCGGTTTTGGTGACGCTTCAGCAAGCGGCGCGTTCCTTGGCGGCACGTTCGGGTACGCCATGATGTGGGGAATCAAACGTGCACTCTTCAGTTCTGAAGCTGGGCAGGGCTCCGCTCCTGTTGCACACGCTGCAGCGAAATGCGAAGAGCCAGTTCGCGAAGGCATCGTCGCTGGCATTGGACCGTTCGTGGACACGCTGGTTGTGTGCACTGTGACTGCGCTTATCATCCTTGCAACTGGCGCATGGAACCGCGGTGCTGAAGCGACTTTTGCTGACAACGCAAACATTTCGATGACGCTTGACGGCGATGCGTGGACGTTAACAACTCCAGAGCTTCCACATAAAAACGAAGAAGCAAAAAGAATCAACCGTATCAGCGATGACGAATCTGGCTGGTCTTTGAATGACTCTGTCTTCATGATGATCAAAGCAACCGACAACAACGACACTGGCAATAACCAGCATCGCATAGAAGGAACCGTCGTCAACACTGATGGTGGCCTTGGCGTCAAATGGGACTCTATTCACGCAGGAGTACATGAAGGTACCATCACGCCAGTCTCTTTATCGAGCAATGGTGTCTGGGCAAACTACCCTGGTGCAAGTTTGACGGCGCACGCATTTGACCGTTCGATCCCCGGATTGGGTAAGTGGCTTGTCGTCATCGCGTGTTGGCTCTTTGCCATTTCAACAATGATTTCATGGAGTTATTACGGTGAACAAGGCATGATTTACATCTTTGGCCGTGAGGGCGCCGTTTCAACTTTCGCCGTCACCTTCTACAGAATGGCGTACACCGTACTTGTAGCAGTTTCAACAATTGGCTTTATCACGACCGATGCCGAACTTGACATGTGGACAACGCTAGGCTTGGGAGCAATGCTCGTTGCGAACATCCCAATCATGTGGATTTATGGGCCGAAAGCCATGCGCGCGTATCACGAATATATTGTAAAATTAAAACGAGGTTATTTTTCCAAAAACTACAAAAAACTCGCCACAAATAAACGACCCGCGGGATTGTTTATTTACTTGCCAGCAGCGCGAAGAATGATTTCAGCTGACTCTTTTTGAGGATTGTGCGCTTCGTATTGAAGTGCTTCATTCTGCAACGCGTCACGCATTGCTCCCATTGCCGCTTCATCGTGAAGCAACTCAATTGCAACAGATGCAAGTTGCGGAGCAATGTTCCCGCACGGAATAAACTCCGGCACGATTCGCTTGCCAGCAATAAGGTTGGGCAACAACCGATCCGGCGTATTCAGTAGTATTTTTGCGATAAGCATCGATGCAGGGTTCACTTTATACATACCAATCATCGGCGTTGCATGATTCATAACGTGCAAGGAAACTGTGCCCGAAACCGTCAGTGCAAGTGTCCCCCACTCAAGTACACTCGGAAGCGCATCTGCAACAATTTGCAAACCATTTGCGTGTGGTTTTACTCTCTCAACATCTTCTATTCGAACAGCAATGACCGCCTCAGTTCCGGGAAACTCAGCGCAAATTCGTTTCAGTATTTCTTGTTGCATCGGGAGATTTTTTCGAATTTCACTTTTACGCGAACCGGGAAGTAAAATAATGTTTGGATTGCCACAAGGTAACTCAATCTGTTTCACTTCTGTCTTTTTGAGTGCAGGATGACCTATGAATGTTGCGGGCATTCCTCTTTCTTTGAACCACGTCGTTTCAAATGGAAGCAGACACATCAAATGGTCGCTCAGCCGTCTCAGTTTGTTCATTCGCCATGAGCCCCACGCCCAAAGTTTTGGGGCTGCCAAGTGCACGACAGGACAGCCGTGTTTCCTCGCGGCCTTACAAATAGGCCAATTAGCTGCTGGCGAATCGACCGCAACAACCACGTCCGGTGTATTTTCAGCCATCCATTCCTCAACTGCATCAACGAGCCGTTTGATACGTGCAATTTCAGAGACCGCTCCAACTCCCATCGCCGCGTCTTCAGTCGTGCGCTCGAGCAACTCCGCTCCTGCTGACTCCATTAACTCACCACCGAGCCCAACAATATGGCAAGTCGCATCGATCTCCAAGAGCCCGCGTATCGCCATCGCGCCAAGGGCATCGCCGCTGGGTTCAAAGGCGGTCAAAAGAATTGTTTTTGGATTACTTGAATTCATGTGTATCAATCTATGTCGTTCTGGGGTCTGGTACAATACCCGAATGCTGAAAAGAACATGTACATGTGGCGACACCCGCAAGGAAAACGCCGGAGAAACCACCACGATTAGTGGCTGGGTAAACACCTACCGAGACCAAGGCAAAGGGCTCGTATTTATCGATTTACGCGACCGATACGGTATGACACAAGTTGTATTCGATGCTGAAGACACCCCCGATAATGTGATGGAACGGGGAGCATCCTTACGTCGGGAAGATGTCGTGAGCGTGACAGGCGTCATCCGCGTCCGAAATAGTAAACCAAACCAAAAACTCGCAACTGGTGAAATTGAACTGGTCGCAAAAGAGATTGAAATCATCAACCGAACTGCAAAGTTGCCGATTCTCCCAGACGACCATGACGCTGACAAAATTGGCGAAGAGCACCGACTGAAGTATCGGTACATCGATTTGCGGCGACCGAAGATGCAGAAGATTTTGCAACTGCGTCATAAAATTACGCAGTTCACACGAAACTTTTTCGCTGATCGTGACTTCCTTGAAATTGAAACACCCCTGCTTATCACGCCAACACCAGAAGGTGCTCGTGACTTCATCGTGCCCTCAAGGCATCAAGCTGGACAGTGGTACGCACTTCCGCAGAGCCCACAAATATTTAAACAAATTTTAATGGTCGCCGGCTGTGATAAATATCTACAAATTTGCAAATGCTTACGCGACGAGGACCCTCGCGCTGATCGGCAAGCAGAATTCACGCAAATTGACCTTGAGATGAGCTTCATCGAACAAGATGACATTCTTGCAATCATGACTGAGTTTGCGACAAAGTTATACAAGGAAGTCGGCGGAGTTGACCTTGGCGAACTCCCCCAAATGTCGTGGAAGGATGCGATGGACAACTATGGTTCAGACCGCCCGGACATTCGTTTCGATTTGCAGCTTGCAGATGTAACCGAACTTGCAAAGAAAACCGACTTTAAAGTATTCAACGAAGCGTGCGATGCTGGCGGAAGCGTCAAAGCAATGCGCGTTCCAGGTGGGGCAGAAAAACTCAGCCGGAAAAAGACCGATGCGTATGCAGAAATTGCAAAGACATACGGCGCTGGCGGGCTTCCTGTTGTGAAATACCAAGGCGGAGAATTTGTCACTGGCGTTGCAAAATTTGTTTCGCCTATCAAGGACGAACTCATCGAAGCACTCGGTCTTGAAGATGGAGACATCGTCATGTTTGGCGTCGGGACCTACCGTGTTGCATGCACCTCGCTTGGAGAAGTCCGCCTTGCTGTTGCAAAAGAACTCGAATTGATTCCGGACGGTTTGTTCCGCGGGTTGTGGGTCATCGATTTCCCGATGTTCGACTGGAATGAAGACGCAGGCCGCTGGGTAAGTGAACACCATCCGTTCACTGCACCCTTGGCGTCGCACCTTGACATTCTTGAAACAGACCCCAAAAATTGTCTGTCCTCAGGGTATGACCTTGTCATCAATGGCGCAGAAGTTGGCGGTGGTTCGATCCGTATTCACACGCCTGAAATCCAATCTAAAGTCTTCGGCTTGTTAGGCCTGTCTCAAGAAGAAGCCGAAGACAAATTTGGTTTTCTTCTCAATGCACTTCGATTTGGCGCTCCCCCACATGGCGGAGTTGCATTCGGTCTCGACCGTCTGGTCATGATGATGATCGGCACGACCAACATACGAGACGTTATTGCGTTTCCAAAAACACAAACGGGTGCAGACCTTATGTGCGAAGCGCCCGGCATTGCAGACCCTGCGCAACTTGACGAACTCGGCATCATTATGCGCGAACCAGCTGAAACCTCTGAGTAAAATCGACGGTTCACAATAATCGACGACTAAAAAGCCCCAATATTGGGGCTTTTCTCGTTAGGGTATGAAGCATGACACATCGAAGCACAAATATATTGACTGTACTTATTCTGCTTGGTCTTGTTGCCGGCGCACTCGTTGGCGAATACGGCCTGCATGCAGCAGGAGTAACCGTCGACGGCGATCACTGGCTGAAAGCTACTGGGGACATCGTGCTTATTCGGCCACTGAAACTGCTCATTATTCCACTTATCTTCTTTAGTGTCATTTCTGGCATCACCCGAATTGGCGACCCGTCAAAACTTGGCGTTGTCGGCGGTGCAACACTTATCTATTACCTCGCGACAATGTTTATGGCTGTCACATTGGGCACAGTGCTCGTCACATGGTTTTCGCCCGGTGTCTTAGCACCAGAAATACAAGAGACACTCCGCGAAACAGCGGGCAATTTTTCCGCAGGAGAAACAGCAACGCGATCGCTTGGTTCTGCATGGATGAACATTTTGTACCAACTTGTGCCAGTAAATATTTTTGAAGACATGGTCAAAGTACGGCCTCTTGGCATCATTGTGTTTGCTATTGCATTTGGTTTAGCGCTCGCCGCTGGTGGCGACAAAACAAAAGTTGCAAGAGACCTTTGTAACGCTTGTTTTGAAGGATTGATGATTTTGGTTCGTTGGGTGATTTGGCTTACACCGATTGGCGTGTTCTTCCTCGTTGCATGGACAGTTGGCAAAATTGGTTTTGAATCCATCGTCGGCCCACTTGGTTGGTACATGACAACCGTTTTGCTCGGCCTTGCTATTCATGGATTCATTGTCTTACCTCTTGTACTCTGGTTCTTCACCGGCAAAGACCCCTTCAAATTTATGTGGCAAATGAAACGCGCGCTGATGACCGCCATTGGCACTGACTCAAGTTCAGCAACCTTACCTGTGACCATTGATGCCGCCGAGGGCGAAGGTGGATGTTCAAAACGATCAGCTAATTTCGTCTTGCCGCTGGGCGCAACTATCAACATGGATGGCACGGCGTTGTATGAAGCAGTTGCTGTTGTCTTTTTGTTTCAACTGTTTGGTATCCAACTAGAGTTTGGTCAGTTACTAATTGTGGTGATTACTGCAACGCTTGCAGCCATTGGCGCAGCGGGTATCCCTTCGGCTGGATTAGTCACGATGGTCATTGTTATATCCGCTGTCAACATGAATCTAACGGGCTCACCTGATGGGCCACTTCCTGTTGCCGCCATCGGTATCATCATCGGCGTTGACCGAATCCTCGACATGTGCAGAACTGCCGTCAATGTTTGGGGTGACGCCGTTGGTGCAAAAATAATTACACGAATCGCGCCAGATTAACGACCCCGATTAACGACCCCGCGGGTCGTTTAAATGCATATTCGAAAAGGGGTACCCACTGGCAACTCGACGTGACTGACACACCAGGTGGGTCCACGATGGCAGTGTGGCTGTGCGTAAAATTAGAGTGAATGTCCCCGCAGCAAGGACGTTTTTTCGTTTTTAAAGTGACTGTCACTTTGAAAGCGGAAAAGTCATTCGGTGCTATAAGCGAGTCATTTTAGTGTCGCATTCACTACCCGCGGGATAGATAATGTTCCGCGTCGATGGCGGCTTGGCAACCCATACCCGCAGCACTAATTGCTTGGCGGTAGACAGAGTCAGCAACATCGCCTGCCGCGAACACACCTTCAATATTTGTTTTACTGCTTCGCGAAGCGAGACGGATGTACTTTGCCTCGTCGAACTCAAGACCAGTTCCCTCGAGGAATTCTGTTGTTGGTGTATGCCCAATCGCAACGAAGAGACCACGCAACTCTAAGGTTGATTCTTCTCCTGTCACTGTATCTTTTAAGAGCACTCCTGTGATGACATCCTCTCCAAGAACATCAACGACCGTTTTGTTCCAAAGAGGTTCTGCGTTTGGTGCATCGAAAATACGTTTTTGCATCGCCTTTGATGCGCGGAACGCATCGCGCCTGTGAATGACATAGACTTTCGAAGCAAATTTCGTCAGATAACTTGCTTCTTCAAGCGCGCTGTCCCCACCACCAACAACAGCGAGAGGTTTGTCGCGAAACGCCGGCAATGCGCCGTCACAGACAGCACAAGCGCTCACACCACCGCCACTACGAGCGAGGCGCATTTCATTTTCAAGCCCCAGCCAATTCGCCGTAGCGCCCGTGGCAATAATCACTGCATTTGCAAGTACCGTCTCGCCTTTACTTGTTTCAAGTTTGAAGGGTTTTTCTGAAAAATCACAAGAAACGATGTCCTCGCCTCGAATACGTGTACCGAATCGCTCTGCTTGCTTTTGGAAGTTCGCCATCATGTCCGGCCCAGTAATACCCTCTGGAAATCCAGGGTAGTTTTCAACCTCAGTCGTGAGCATC
>CAZURP010000017.1:6421-14225 GCA_964623715.1 uncultured Isosphaeraceae bacterium
TTTATATGTTTCATGTTTTTGGGACACCAACAAAGACCAAAGGTTTCAAGTCTGCTCTCGCTGCATAAATTGCAGCAGTCCACCCCGCAGGCCCACTACCAATAATGACGACATTTTCTATTTCTGACATGTGTTTAGTCCAACAGCCCTGCATTTCGTTCGAGCGTTTTAAGTGGTGGCCACATGATGGCATCGACACCCGCGTTTAAACCACGATCATCTTCGTTATTTTGCGAAACACCATACAACAAACATTCGTCCTCTTTCACCGTCACAGAACCGACAAGCGTTTGTATTTTTGTGTCTTTGTCAATGCGACGATAATGAAATCCAGCAACGGGGTATTCGTACAACTCCCACGCAGCGTCCGTGCGCAAATCAAGTGGCCGTAAGAAATCCAAATTAGACGAACGATTCAATAACTGGGCGTACATCTTTTTGATTGCAGAAGGATATACGCTGTAGTGATTAAGGTAGCCGCAGAGTGCTGCGGAAACCGCTGTGCCATTAATTTGTGTCGTCAGCAAATCGCGTTCTGAAAAGAGTGCTTGGATGTCACGAATAATCATGTTCACCGCTGCATATTTCACAGGGTTCGAACGTTGCAGAGCCGTGTCCACCTTCAATTGTGGGTGGAACGCGCGCATTTTCCATCGCCTCCACCAATCATCGTAAATCAGGTTCAATCGTTTCACAGAGTCGTCACGACCTCGGTGAATCATCGAGATAGTCGCCCAGTATTTTGCTGCACCAAATCGAGTGAGGGGCTCTCGAGTTGCTTGCACATCAGTCAGCACTTCTCTGAATTTTGCTGGATCGGGATCACCGTTTGGTTGAAAAAGTTCCATCACAAGTGCCTCGCCAACAATTCGGTCGCCTTCTGGCATGAGCAAACGGTTTGCGCCCGTTTGCAAATAAGGGATCCACTCCTTCGCGAATGTTCTGAATTACACTGAAGAAATGTTTTCTCGGTAGTTGTAAAACATATCGCGTGTGTTTTCCAGTGCTACCCCAAGCATGGGCATAAACGTTAATTGTTCTTTCAAAAAGTCGCGGTCGCAAAACTTGCGTAACACGATAAGTTCCGACATTAACAAACGAACTGCTCGCTCTGTCTCCCCTGCTTCAAACAAACGGTACGTTTCGGCAGTCGACCAAAGACATGACGTTGCGACGGTTTCGATGTAGGAAAAATCAAAGTGTTGCAAGGATCCATCAACGCCAATATCAGCAATGATGCCCGCTTCTTGGTATGCGTCTGGAACGTGTTCAGAACCATACGGCAAACCAATAAGCGCGCGCTTTGCAGATTCAAGAAACGCGTGCTCCATATGTTCGTTCTCCGCCGCCCATGCAGAAACTGCAGACCAGTTTTCCATTCCGGGCCAAACCATCCCCATGTTGAATGCATCGCCCATTTGGCTCGGAGGTGGAGTAAGTTCAAGACAAGCATCAAAGAAAAATTTCCAAGATTTCGTGTCTTCACTTCCCGCTGTCGAGGCACCATCATTCAACGTGGTAAGAACGTCTTCTCTTGTGCCAGCAACCGCCATTGTCGGTAGGAATAATCCAATAAATAGTATTTGTACCAGTCGATTTTTCATCATTTGTTCCTCTCTCGAATAGGTGTCTTCAAGGTTTCGTGAGTGTACCAGATGCGCCCTCCCTCTGGTCGAGTTGCCTTCATGCGGATATCATATCTAGGCTTAGAAAAGGAGCATCGCTATGACAATTGTTGGAGTCCCAACCGAAGTAAAAAAAGATGAGTATCGCGTAGGATTGCGCCCAGTTGGTGCTGAAATCCTCATCAAGCAAGGACACACCGTGCTAATGCAATCAGGTGCTGGACTTGGCAGTGGATACAATGATGCACTCTACCAAGAGGTGGGTGCACAAATAGTCCCAACTGCGGACGAGGTGTGGGGAGTTGCAGACATGATTGTCAAAGTCAAAGAACCACAACCCAAAGAGGTTGCGCTTATTCGAGATGGACAAACGGTCTTCACTTACTTCCACTTCGCCGCTGATAAAGGATTGACTATTGGTTGCCTCGAACGTGGATGCATCTCTGTTGCCTACGAAACACTTACCGATGACCACGGTCATCTTCCACTACTCACGCCGATGAGTGAAATTGCTGGCAAACTTTCCACACAAGAAGGCGCAAAGTATTTAGAGCGCCCGCAGGGTGGTCGAGGGATCTTACTCGGCGGCGTTCCGGGAGTTGAAGTCGGCAAAGTTCTCGTGCTTGGCGGAGGTGTTGTTGGCACATGCGCTGCAACCGTTGCCGCTGGCATGGGCGCAGACGTTGTCATGATGGACATTAGTATTGACCGAATGCGTCAACTCGATGAGTTTATGCCCGCAAATTGTCGCACTATTTACTCAGACCCTGAGGCAATTCGCGACCATCTTGCGTGGGCAGACCTTGTCGTTGGCGCAGTCCTCATTCCAGGCGCAAAGGCACCGAATCTTGTTTCTCGTGAAGACTTATCACACATGAAAACGGGTGCAGTTATTGTCGATGTCGCAATTGACCAAGGCGGTTGTGTTGAAACTGCAAAAGTGACAACACACACTGACCCAATCTATACCGTCGATGGAGTCGTGCATTACTGCGTCGGCAACATGCCGGGCGCTGTGGCAAGAACATCAACGCAGGCACTCACAAATGCAACAATGCCGTGGGTGTTGAAACTTGCATCTTCAACAGCAGCAAAACTTGCCAAGGAAGACCACCACTTCGCAAACGCTATCAACACAAACCGTGGAGTGCTTACAAACCAACCCGTTGCCGAAGCGCACGACTTGCCGTTTGAGGCAATCTCCGTCTAACCGTGCAACGATACTTCGATAACGCTGCAACTTCCTTTCCAAAACCAAGAGTTGTGCTTGATGCGATGGTGGAGTACACCAAGGGTTGCGGAGCGAGTCCAGGCCGAGGCGCATACGCACAGGCGGTCGGCGCAACATGTTTGCTTGATACTTGCCGAGCGCAACTTTGCGAGATTGTACGTGCGCCAGAAAGTTCGAACTGCATCTTTACACTCAACTGCACCGATGCACTGAACATCGCAATCAATGGTATAGCACAACACTTTCTTGCAAACGGCGAGGAAGTTCACATCGTCACAACTGCGATGGACCACAATTCAGTACTGAGACCGTTGCATGCACTTGAAAAACAAGGCGTCGCGCACACTGTTGTACCCGCTCATCCAGAAACTGGCATTGTCAATCCCAAAGATATCGCCGACGCCATCACAAGTCACACAAGATTAGTCGCTGTTGCACATGGCTCAAACGTCACAGGCACAACACAAGACCTAGAAACAATCGGTGCCGTCTGTGGCGATATTCCATTTCTTGTGGATGCCGCGCAGACGATGGGGCACACGCCAATTTACGTAGAAAAAATGAACATAGACTTACTTGCATTTCCAGGACACAAGGGTCTACTTGGTCCCCTTGGAACAGGTGGCCTGATTATGAAATCGGGAATTGAACACATACTTTCACCGGTTCGTACAGGCGGTACAGGCAGTGAAAGTGAACTCCCTGTTCAGCCTATGACCATGCCAGACAAGTACGAAGCGGGTTCACACAACATGGTTGGGATCGCAGGGCTTGTTGCATCTACCCGTTGGATTTTAGACACAGGCATCGATGCTCTGCACCATAAAGAACGCACACTCACAACTCTTTTCCTCGATGAGATGAAACAAATCGAAGGTGTCCGTGTCGCAGGTCCACAAACACCTGATAATCGCTGTGGTGTTTTCTCACTCGTGTTTGACGCTTGCCCTCACGAAATTGCGAAACAGTTAGAGCTTGATTTTCGTATTTGTTCGAGAAGCGGTTTGCATTGTGCGCCATTTGCGCACAAAACTGTTGGCACCGAAGCACTCGGAGGGACCCTCCGCATTTCGATTGGCCCTTTTCACAATGAAGAAGACATTATATTTCTCACAAGAGCAATTGCAGCGTGCTCGCAGAAGTGTTTTGTTTAACCCTCACCGCCTTCGCCGCCACCGCCATTACCACCATCTCTCGCGCCAGTAAATGTATAGGGGGGAGGCAAATGTTTACGCCAATCGTCGTCAGCTGTAAATTCTTCCACTAGTTCCCGCCCATCGCTTTCGGCTGTCTCCATCCAACCCTCTGGACGCTTCGCAGAAACTTTTTCTGGTCCATTTTTCCAATCGTCTTCGTTGCGGAGATACAACGTACGGGTAGGGAACGCGAACTCGACACCTAAATCGCCTGCGAGTCGAATGATATCCAACATGAATCTGTGGCGCTCACGCAACTCTGTTTGCCAATCTGGAGCAGTCCAAAAGACATAGACCAACACATCCAAACTTGACCCAGAAAATTCGTTCAACCATACTTGGTAATAATCTTTGCGCGTGTAAGGGTGGACGCGTAGCAATTCGCGAATACCCTCACAAAACGCTGCGATTTTATCTGGTGGAGTCGAATACCCAATCGAAACCATCTGTTTCCAACGGCGGTAGCGCCGCTTTGAATAATTGTTGCACTTAGTTGTCACCAAAGTTGAATTGGGTATCGTTACAACCGTGTCGTAAAACGTCCGAATTCTTGTGGAACGCAAGCCGACTGATTCAACAGTGCCCTCAACACCATCAATAACTACCCAGTCACCAATTTCAAACGGTTTATCGAGGATTACTGTAATAGAACCAAAAAAGTTTTCAATCGTGTCTTTCGCCGCGAACGCAAACCCTAATCCACCTATTCCAAGACCCGCAACAATTGGAGCGAGTTGGATTTTCATACTGTCAGCTAAATACACGGCGCCAAACACCACCACGATTGCTTTGAGTGTTTTTCGCAAGAGTGGGACAAGCAAATCGTCCAATTTATTTTTGGATTTCGATGCTTTTTGGTGCGCGACCCAAGAAACAAGATCCGTCCCGCGGAAACCAAACCAAATACACGCTAGCGTAATGTAGACATGCACGATCGGTTCAATAAACTGCAATATCCCTGTTGGCAAACTGATGAGTGGGAGAAGCACGAGCCAAGTCGCACCACCGGCCGCACCGCCGGCTGGCCGAGGAACGCGTTTCAACAACTGCACAAGTTCCGCGTCGTGCTTATCTGCGTGTGTTATCGAACGAAGCGCAGAACGCAACAAAACTCGAACAATCAGATTGACCACAAAACCAATTGCAATGATTGCAATAACTGCGCCCCATCGCCAATATTCCATTCCTATAAATACGGAGCTAAACCAATCCGGCAGGTTCTCTGCCGCCCAAGTATCAGAGAGGGATAAGCTTTGGGAAGTGGAACAATGCAACAGACGGAATAATGTAATGGGTGCCATGCATCGCATGGTATGCGAAGAAGCCGCCTAAAGTGGAAATAGACCACACGTATATTGCCCAGTTTACCGTACCAGCACCACCAACCCGCACAAACCGAAGTTGAACAAGTATTGCCCATTGAACTCCTTCAGCACCACTCCCGCTCTTGCCGAAGATGAGTGAATAGATGCCTTATTGGCAAAAAAAGAGAGTTATCACAATGCGCACATACACCTTATATACAACGTTGTTCACCTGCTTGTGTGCTGTTCCAGCCAGCGCGAGTGTCATACAAATTAGTAACGCCAATGGCTCCTTCGAGTTGCAGTCGCATTCGTTGAGTATCCTCAATGGCGCATCGCCGTACCTTTCTACAGCTGATCTTGCGACAGCGCATAGTATGCTCAATAGCTGGGGCATTGCAACCGATGGGAAAATCACCATTCTGCCAGTGAACACGGGCGAAGGTTTTTCCTTTTTGACTTTGGTCGACGAAGAATCGGGCAGTGGCGATACTGGGGCAAATGCGATGCTTGGGATTACAAGCACTGCTTCCGCTTCTCTTGGAATGTTTATTAACGATGCTGCGGATGATGCGTGGCAACTCATTCAACCACCATTTGGCTCGCAAACACTCGGCGCAACATTCGCTTGGGGAAGCGTGGGGAGTGGTGATGGCTTTGCGTGGACAGATATGGCTCTTGGCGATGCCGTCTCCTATGCATTCAATGATCTTGATGGCGATGGCGGTGCAATTGATGCCGAGGCATTCCAGTTTGTGGGATGGGATGACGCTGATGGCTGGGGTATTGTTTCAACAAATGGATTCAAAACCGACGGCTCCTCTGTCTTTACAGGTGTAGTGATTCCAGCGCCCCCTGCAGCAATAATGCTCTGCTTCCTTGCAATGAACCGCTGTCGTAGACGGCACTGAGTCCATTCCTCCGTTAAAATCTGAATATGACTGAATCAAAACCCACTGCCTCAACGCAGTCTATTGTCCTTGGTTGGATTGGCGCTTTGCTTATTCGATTCTTCGTGCCTGCTTGGATTATTTTTGGCGCTTTGCAAAAAGCTGTCGGTGGTACGCCGAAATCGTTGCCGCGATCTGTATTAGATGCAGGGAACATGGTTGGCATCAGTGACCATTTCTCACTGCTCGCCTCGCTCGTGAGCATAGAATTCTTTTTTGTCTCGTTCATGCTCTTTTCACCAAAGTTTGCGAAGAGAGCCGGCGTCATTATGCTTGCGACGTTCCTTGTTGTGCTTTGCATCGAAATGTTTGGGTATGGCAACTTTGAAAGCTGTGGCTGCTTTGGGGAAAAATCACTCTCGCCGATGGCGATGTTTGGCATCGACCTCGCATTCCTTCTTGGAATTTTGTTCATCAAACCAAGGGCGAGTAAATGTGCGCTAAATAAAGGCGACCGCAGTCTTCTCCTTGTGCCAACTTGCACGCTAATCGCATGCCTTTACACATTCAATACTGTCATGCAACACAAACCTGCAAACACAACAAGTGGTATCGGCGAACAACTTCCGGCTCTGCCAAGTTCTTGGTATCCCACAGACATTAGCAGTTGGATTGGGAAACCCGTTGACGAGCTAGAGTTGTTCAGTTGGGTGCAAGAATGGCCAATCGATATTCGCGAAGGCAAACAGTACGTCATTTTCTATTCGCTCACGTGTGACCATTGCGAATCACTGCTCTGGTCTCACTTTGAATTCCCTGAGTTTCCAACGACACTTGTTGCTATTCCACAATCAACCGACGGCTTCAATTACGATGGCGCATTTAACAACCCTTGTTACGACTGCAACACAACTGAATTACGCATTGGTGCAGACTGGATCATCGGCACGCCTCTTGTTGTTGCACTTGAAAACGGCATTGTAAAGTGTGCCACGGAAAACGAAGAGTACGAGGCACCCGCATGTCTGATTCATTAACTCCTGTTCTTGAGCAAATTGCACAAGACAGTGAAGCAGCAATTAAACGACTGCAAACTTTTTTACGAATTCCAAGCATCAGCACGAATCCAGAATACAAGGATGAAGTGCGTCGTTGTGCGCAATACATTGCCGATGACCTAGCATCAATTGGTCTCGACGCAACCATGCACGATACCATTGGACACCCAATGGTCGTCGCGACCGATGACAGCGCGGGGCCAAATGCACCGCGCGTGTTGTACTACGGTCACTACGATGTGCAACCCGTTGAGCCGCTCGACGAGTGGTCCGTGCCACCGTTTGACGGCGCGGTCGTTGATGGACCACGAGGAAAAAGGTTCGTCGCAAGAGGTGCTGCTGACGACAAGGGACAACTCATGACGTTCGTGGAAGCAATCCGTGCATGGAAAAAAGTACATGGTTCGTTACCTGTCCGCGTTGTCATCTTGCTTGAGGGCGAAGAAGAGAGCGGGAGCGAATCGCTCGTGCCATTTTTAACCGAACACAAAGAAGATTTA
>CAZURP010000018.1:0-4341 GCA_964623715.1 uncultured Isosphaeraceae bacterium
GTCCTCTTCAGCGCATTAAAAAAGCCACGGTTTCCGTGGCTTTTTTCGTGGGCCGAGAGCGCTCATCAACATCAAGGACAAGGTCCCCAAGCACCAACTATCTGAAGTAAATCTGTGACGTCGACGATCCAGTCATAATTCACATCTCCTGGTATTTCTTCCGTGCAGTCTGGACAGTCTCCCCAATTGTCAATCACTGTGAGTAAGTCTGCGACATCAACACCGCCGTTTGCATCTACATCTTCGTAGCATGGATTTTCCACGATGTCGATTTTCAGATTTGCCGAGACTGATCCTGATTCAATTTGCACTGTAACTGTTCCCCAGGGCCAACCCAAATCATAATCAGCCTCGCCTAGATAGAGATTTTCCATATGGTACGCGGGTACACCGTTACCTTCAATTTCCACTAGCCAATCGTATGCCATTGAAGGAGGATTTTGGTCTTCAGGAGTCACCACCTCAATCCAGTCGTACTGCAACGGACAAGGCCCTGGCTGCGTACGGAATGTCTCAATAGCATCCGGGGGAATCATGTCCATAACATCAATGGGTCCGAAGTCAATACCAATGTACCTCACCATCACAGTTGCCCCTGTGATGGTGTATCGCATTTCATAATGTTGCCCATCAGTACGCATCGCACTAGGCGCAATCCAAGATTGATTCTCACCACTTGAGCTAATTGTATAATTCCATTCGCCATGATCAGTTGGGCCAATAAGCATACACCCGCTCAACATTACTACTGATACTAAATCCATAATTCAATCTCCTATACATACTGTACTCGTTTTTACGAAAAATACAAATGAAAACAAGCTAAACAAGCGGCAATTGGTCCTTCTAATACCCTAGAATCCACTTCTACGATATGGGAAAAAAGAATACAACCAAGCCGATTACTATAGAAAACCGTAAGGTTCGGCACGAATATCACATTCAAGAGACGCTCGAAGTAGGCATTGTTCTACTTGGTACTGAGGTAAAATCGCTCCGTAAGGGACAAGCAAGCCTTGCTGAGGGTTGGATTCGTGCTTCTGTTCGACCCATCGGTCTTTCAATGCACGGCGTACATATCGCAGAATATTCTGATGCAGGACCAGCGCATCAACACGAACCGACAAGAACGCGCGTCTTGCTTGCGCACAAGCGAGAAATTGCAAAACTTGCCACGTTCACAAATTCACAAGGAAATACGTTGGTTCCTCTTAAAATTTATTTTTCAAACAACAAGGCAAAAGTACTCGTTGGTCTTGCCTCTGGCAAACGAAAAGCAGACAAAAGGGCGGACATTGCCAAGAAGGCCGCGAAACGTGATATGGATCGCGCGATGAAAAGACGGATGTGATTTAGGCAGCAGTTCTTTTCTTCACTGAGGACATGACGACACGCTTCTCTGATACATTTTTCGCCTCATACATCGCTTCATCAGCATACATCACGAGTTCATCTGCGTTCAGCGGTTCATTTATCTGAAGGTGCGAAACACCAATCGACATTGATACTGGGATGCCACTTTCGACAACAGCCGCGATTGCTTCATCAAATGCGCTTGAGATTCTATGGGCAACTCGAACTGCAGCATCTGGTTCAGCATGTGGCATTAAGACACAAAACTCGTCACCACCATACCGAGCAGAGACATCAATTGATCGACAGTTTGCTTCGAGCACTCTTGCAGCAAGCCGAAGCACTTCATCACCTTTTTGATGTCCATACCGATCGTTGAATGGTTTGAACCCATCAAGGTCAATCATCAAAAAAGCGAGTGGAATGTTGTTACGAGCAGCCTCTTCCCATTTGCTCTCTAACATTAAATTGAGCCAGCGACGATTGCTCAAGTTCGTCAAATCATCTGTCCGTGCAGCAACTTCGAGCCGTTGAATCATCTGCTGTAATTCTCTATTTGCAACCGCAAGTTCAGAAAGAGAGTGGCTAAGTTCTGCATGCAAGTCGTCATTTTCTGTTCTGATGACTTGGAGCGCCAAACATTTCTGTACTGTTACTGGAAGGGTAATCATTTCGTACCCTGTGATCATCAAGTAATCTGCTGCACCTGCTCTTATTGCCTCGACAGCTGTACCAGACTCTTCTGGAACACCTGTAAGTATGACGGGGACATCGGGACGAAGTCCTTGGACGAATGATAAAATTTGAAAGCCCGAACTGTCTCCTAAATGAGATGCACTAATAACTAAATCCCAAAGCGCTGGATCGCTTTCAAAAAAATGTTTTTGTGAAGCAAACACGAGACATTCAATATGTTCGTATTGTGGTTGAAAATCCGGGTTTACACACGTTTGGGTATTTGTCACGAGCGCAGAAACGAGCCTTTGTGCAAGCGCTGGGTCACTCTCCACGATTGCGACCGTTCGTTTTGTTACTCGATGTATATGCTGTTGCTTCATGTGGCTCCTTGCCTAATCCGATTTGGTGTCCGTACACCCTCCTTTCGACTCCCATAACCACGCTCATTACCGCTATACGTCGTTTTGTGTGCAATTACTCCTGCGCAACCCTGTCACCTTGCCTATCCCACCAACAGTAAGTCCCTAAAAACATGAGATTAACTCCTCAGAGACAATTACGCGGTAAAAAAAGCGTGCTAGGCTAGCCGACAATGTCCATGATGTCGTTGTAGAACGTCACGACAAAAAGCATACCGATAAGGCTTAAGCCAAGGACCGCAGCAGCGTTTTGAAAGGCGATTGAGGGTGGTTTTTTAAAGAGTTTTTCGTAGATGAGATAAAGAAATAACCCGCCATCAACTATAGGCAACGGCAAAAAGTTTAACACCGCTAAGTTTATACTGATAATCCCTAGAAAAAAGAATAAATAACAATACCCTCGGTCTGCAATTTTAGAACCGATGTGCACGATGCCGACAGGGCCGTGCAGCTGATCAACGCCAACGCTTCGACGGAACAAACGATCGAGTGTGACATATGTCATTTCTACCATTGAAACAGTTTCTGCAAATCCCATTTGTAGTGCTTTGATGGGATTCCCTCCGCTGCTTCGCGTTACAAAAATGGGGTCAAACATTCCCATTGATAATGGCGAAGTCCACACTGTATTAGCAATCGCGGCTTGTTCTTCGCTTGAAAGACGAAAATCGATTTCGTGAATTGAACCATCCTTTGTCGGGTTCTGCAGTGAAATGGAAACAAACTCCCCCGCTTTCAAGAGAGCTGAACGAAAATCTTTCCAATCCAAAACAGTTGCACCTTGCACTGATTCAATAGTTGACCCAGCAAGAACTTGCCAATCAACTAATGGCGTAGGGACTTGCTCACCTGCTATTAACTGTTGCTGTATTGGCTGGGCAATCATTGGTAATTCCAACGCCTGCACAAGCATGACACCGAGCAACCCGTTTTGAATTGTTCCTTCAATGTCTTGCTTCACGCCATCTCGAAGTACTTTGAATTGAATCGTTCCATCTGGAACAGTCGCAAGGTAATTTCGAAGTTGCCCCATTCGGGGTGCTTCAAGAGAGCCCGCCTTCAAGAGCACATCATCGCACAGTAAAACGCCAATGTTCGGGCTTGACTCCAGAACCGAACCGATTTTAGTCATCGGGCACATCCCCAACAAACCACGCTCATAATTTTGTGGAGCATTTTCCGGAACGTCAGGTACGCGAATAATCGAGAGTGCAATCTGAACGGGCACATCGACGCTCGCAGAGCCATTGGTACCTACCCACTCAGTAGCGATGGAGTTACCACCGCTTGTTTGCACGAGTGCTTCGTACTGTGCCCACACTTCTATGGGCTTACCATTCGCCTCTCGCATCGTCATGCCCTGCGCAAGTGAAAGAAACGAAGAATCAGAATGCAACACGCTCATGACTTCCTTCCCCTGCTCACCGCTTCGAAGGGTAGCGGAAGACGCAGGAAAAAGACCTAATTCAAGAAGCCCCTCTTGAGTGACATTCGCGGGCATAATAGAAAAAGCAAGCAATGTATCAAGCCCTTTTCGTTTCACTTCAAGGTCAACTGGAACGCCAGGTTTTGCCATCGCACTCGCAAGGGCAATATCGGTAAACGTTTTGGCCAATTCGCCGTTTACAGTAACTACTTCGTCACCTGGTTCAAGATGAACAGAATCAAAACCAACGGCAGTTGCATTGGCAGCGGGCGAATCTGGAGACATCGCTCCAAGTATTGGTGCCTCAAAATTTACTCCAACTTGAAAACAAACAAGAAAGAGAAATCCGTTCCTGGGAAGACGACGTCGTCACAGAAAGCTGGAACAGCTGCCCCTGAAGCCGAAAAGAAGCCCAAGACCGCTCTTCGGCCAGCACGCTTCGGCACAGTCCCACCGCGGCAAAGA
>CAZURP010000018.1:4351-6043 GCA_964623715.1 uncultured Isosphaeraceae bacterium
GATAACACCCGCCGAAACAACAACCATACGCTTTCCGATGGGACAACTATTGTAACTTCGAGGATCTTCAGAAACGGAGTCTGGTTTTCCATCCTCCTGTCCAAGCATGCTTACAAAACCGCCCAGTGGCAAAAGGCGCAGTGAATATTCAGTCTCCGACAAACCATGTTCTTGCAACTCTGCATCGGACATATCGTTGGCATCTTTGCCGAACTTCTCGATAACTTTCGCAGCTGACCCCTTGTAACAAAAACCAATGCCTTTCCTATACGAAACAACTTGGGGTCCCATGCCGATAGCGAACGCATTCGCACGAATACCCGCCCATTTTGCGGCAATAAAATGCCCAAGTTCATGTATTCCAATCAAAAAACCAAACCCCAACACGATCAACAACATATTAAACATTGAATCTAGACTCATCTCGTTCCTTTAGGACTTCGCCTTATGAGAGGAAATTCGTTGCGTTGTATAGGCACGAGCTTCTCTGTCTGACTCGACCACGGCTTGCATATCTGCGTGATCCTGAATTGAAAAATTCTCTAACACTTCTGTAACGATACCAACCATCGACCCAAATGAAAGCTTTTGTGCAAGAAAAGCTTCAACTACAACTTCATTTGTTGCATTTAACACCGCTCCTGCTGTCCCACCGCGGTTCATTACTTCGTACGCTAGTGAAATTGCTGGAAACACCGTCGTGTGAATTGGTTGAAACGAGAGGTTTTGAAAATCAGACCAATTTATTGTGGAGCAGTTCCCCGCTTGGCGCAGCGGCCAGGTCAGTGCATATTGGATTGGCAATCGCATATCCGGTGGAGAGAGCTGCGCAATGACGGATCCATCAACAAATTCTACCATTCCGTGAACTATGGACTGAGGATGAATGACAGCCTCAAGTTGATCTGGCCCGACTCCAAACAACCAGTGCGCCTCGATAAGCTCGAGCGCCTTATTCATGAGCGATGCGGAATCGACCGTAACCTTCGAACCCATTTCCCAAGTCGGGTGATTGAGTACCTGTTCAATCGTTGCGTTAGAAACTTCTGCTTTGGAGAAACCACGAAGCGCACCACCACTTGCTGTAAGCACTATCTTCTGCACATCTGAAACGCTATTACCTGCTAATGCCTGAAAAATTGCAGAGTGCTCACTATCAATGGGAATGATTTGAACGTTCGCTTTCTTCGCAGCGTCCATGATAAGTTCGCCGCCTGCGACTAAGGTCTCTTTATTTGCAAGTGCAATCGTGCAGCCCAATTCGATTGCGGTGAGCACAGGAGCTATACCCGAAAAACCGACTATGGCAGCAACAACTAAATCACCACGCACCGCATGAGCTCTTAATAAGTCCACTGAATTTTTGTATTGGTAATCGACTCCAATTGACGCATCGCATTGGATCGAAACGGCTTCGACTTCTAGCTTGGAAGCTTGCTCACTGAGAAGAACTGAATTAGTCCCCGCAGCAAGACCTACCACGGGCCAACTTTCAAGCCCATACAACTCACGAAGATGCAGGATCGTACTTACTGTGTTTGCGCCAATTGATCCTGTCGATCCGAGAATGAAAACTCTACGGCTCATCCTCTCGAATCCCTACTCGCTTGCACCTCGTCTGAAGTGACCGACCTTCTGCGACCCCCGTAAAGAGTTTTACGCGACTTCTTCTTTACCTCTGCTACAGCAACC
>CAZURP010000018.1:6053-13971 GCA_964623715.1 uncultured Isosphaeraceae bacterium
TTCGCTTTCTTGTTTCTTCTTTTGCGAGCGCTTTGAAGTTCGCCGAGGGCGCTTCTTCTTTGAATTCTTTTTCTTTTTGCTACGCGGACTTGTCTCTTTTTCAGTATCTTCAACTGTTACTTTTTCAGAAGAGTTGACAGTATTCGTTTCATTTCGAGATTTATTTCTACGTCCACCTCGCCGCCTTCGCTTGCGTTTTGGCTTTGCATCTTCGGTCGACTCTTGAAAGCCCTCTTTTACTTTCGTAACGACTTCTGCGGTCAATGAGGACATGTGATTTCGGACTTCAATCCCTTGTGTCTTGCAATATTCGATTATTTCTTTACTGGTCTTGCCAATACTTTTAGCAAAATGATGCACCCGCATCGCTGTTTCGGCAGGCGATTCTATCTCACTCTTCGTGTTTTTCTTCGTGTTTTTCTTCTTTGAAACACGAGGACTTTGTTTTGGTTTATCAAGCTCGTTAAGTTCCTGCTGAAAGTCAGCACCCTTCGAAATAGATGCTGCGTCAGCAAGCGGTAATTTATTTCTGCCCCGCCTTCTTGACCTCTTACGTCCTTTAACCTCTTCGCTGGAAGATTCACTGTCAACAAATTGCGCATCTGCTTTAAGCAGAGACTCGATCGAGGGAGGAGCAACCTTCATCAACTTTTCTATTTCTATGTCTGAGCCACGAGCATCGTAGGCATAATAAACAAGACGATCTTTAGCGAGTTCTTCACTAATACGAACAATAATTCGTTTACCCGAGCGCTCTTCGTATGATTCTAACTCTCTACGTTTGTTTGAAAGTAAATAGGTACCAACAGCGGGCGAACAAGTCAACTCGACTCTTCCGACATTTTCATGATGCAAAAGCCAGCCACAATGCCTTGTCGCATCTGCTGCAACTTCTTCAGTTGTTTTAACATTCCCTCTGCCATCGCAGTGCGAACAGTCAACATAATGGCTATCAAGAACACTCGGACGTACACGTTGTCTCGTCATCTCAAGTAGACCTAACCGGCTAATCGGGAGTACTGTAGAGCGCGCTCTATCTCGTTCTAAATTCACACTAAAGCGTTGTTCTACTTTTTTACGATTTGACAGATGCCCCATATCAATCAAGTCATTGATCACAATCCCTCCGAGATCCCTTAATCGCAATTGTCTGCAGATTTCATCCGCTGCTTCTAGATTCGTATGCACTGCATTAGATTCACTATTTTTCGCTCTGCGACTTTTGCCAGAGTTCACATCAATCGCTACAAGGGCTTCAGTCTGATCAATCACTAATCGGCCACCGCTAGGAAGTTCAACTTCCCTACTGTGCACTTCGTCAATTTGCCGCTCAATATCGAATGCATGAAAAATCGGAGCGGTCTCTCGATATTGAACGATTTTTCTTGAGGCCCTTGGAGATGCTATCTTCAAAAACGTTGAAATCCGTTCAAAAGAAGATTCTGAATCAACAACAATTACTTTTATTGAAGGGCGCAATATATCTCGTATCGTACGAACCAATAAATCCGATTCGTTGTAAAGTTGACAAGGAGCCCCCACGCTGCCGATACGTTTCTCGATTAATTTCCAAAGCCGAATCAAGTAGGCAAGATCACGTTTGACGTCAACTTTTGTTTTACCAAGCGCAGCTGTTCGTAAAATGAATCCAAATCCTTCTGGAAGATTAAGCGAATCTAAAATGTTTCGCATTTTCTTACGCGCTGTTTCGTCTTCGATTTTTCTGGAAACACCAACTTTATCCATGTAGGGCATCATTACGGAAAGCCGCCCCGGAATGGAGAGGTAACTCGTGAGCGTTGGCCCCTTTGTTCCAATGCCTTCTTTCATTACTTGTATTAAAACTTCGTCGCCTTTTTTGAGACACTTTTGAATTGGCGGCCTTTTATGCTTCGCAATTTTCTTGCCAACTCGCTCGCTTGTTTCTTTACCTGGGAAATATTTAGGATGCAAATCTGTAACGTGGAGGAACCCCCTTTGCATTCCGCCATACTCAACAAACGCTGCTTGTATTGATGACTCTACATTCGTCACTCGGCCTTTGTAAATGTTGCCAACACCTGTCGCTGCTTTCGTGCGTTCGGTATAGAGTTCTTCGAGTCTGCCATTTTCTAGAATAGCAATTCTTGTTTCAACACCAGGGTCGTCATGAACAATCATGACTTCCATTGGTTCTTGTTTTTTTTCTACCACTGTTGTTCCTTACTGACTACTTTTGTAGTTCAAATAAGAACACTTCACAATCAAACACGTTCTATCGCTTCAGAAGCAATATGTTTTACTATTCAATTGGCCAGAGTGAAAACTTCTA
The DNA here is from genome assembly GCA_964623715.1 of uncultured Isosphaeraceae bacterium. GTDB lineage: Bacteria > Planctomycetota > Phycisphaerae > Phycisphaerales > SM1A02. The sequence continues at coordinate 8,365 of CAZURP010000018.1, forward strand.
TTTCAATATCACTCTTGTGTTCTTTTTGACTTTGCAGGCCGCAAACGAAACGCGCGATCCCTGCTCCATCAATATTCTGTTTATGCCTTAAGAGAAGTGGACCATCCACCTAATGCCTCTGGCACTGTTTTCTGCAATTCATTTCGTAGCGCGGAAAGAATCCGACGATCCGAATCGAGCGACCCAATTTTACGAGCCAGTCGCTCACACTCCTCAATCTTGACCCGCCTGATGACCTGCTTGATTGCAGGAATCTGAGCTGGAACCAATGATAGGCTCCTTAAGCCAAGTCCAATGAGTAGCATAGTATATATCGGATCACCAGCTATCTCACCACAGAGAGAAGTTTCAATTTTTCCACGCCTTGCAGCCCTAATAACGGACTTCATGAGCTTAATCACTGCCGGATTAGACGCTGTGTACAGGCTCGCAACCCGCTCATTGCCCCGATCTACAGCAACTGTGTACTGAATAAGGTCGTTCGTACCGATAGAAAAGAAGTCGACTTCACGGGTGAAAGTGGCTGCCATCAGTGCAGCACTTGGCACTTCAACCATCATCCCAACAGGAATACTGCTCGCGCAGGCAATGCCCTCCTCAATACACTCTTCAATCACATCTGCGAAAATAAGTTTTGCCTGGCGCAATTCATTCATGCAAGTTATTAATGGAAACATGACTCGCAGAGGACCTTCTGAGGAAGCACGTACAATCGCTCTGAGTTGCGTGCGGAATAATTCTTGGTTTTGCAAGCAGTATCGAATTGACCGTAAACCCAAAAATGGGTTTCGTTCTGGCTCCATTGATTGTGCCTGTGTATATTTATCAGCACCTAAGTCGAGTGTTCGGAGAGTGAGTTGCTTGCCTTCTAGTTGACGAATTGCTGCTACATACTCTTCGTAAAGTTCATCTTCTGTGGGTAATGTCGAACTTGTTAAGTATTGAAATTCAGTCCTGTACAGCCCGACCCCTTCACCGCCTTTTTCAACGACTTGTTCAATTTCATGGGCAAATTCAATATTGCCATACAAGTGAATCTCAACACCATCTGCTGTTATAGATTGCTCGCGTGAAATCTCCTGCGTTTTTTGCTTAAACGATTCGAGCAATTCAATGTTTCGACGCATCTGCGTGATAGTTGCATCATCTGGTGCGATAATAACTGTACCTGATTTGCCATCTAAAATCAGCAAATCGCCATCACTCACTTCTTCGGCTACGGACTTAAGCCCGACAACGACTGGTACTCCAATAGCGGCTGCAACAATCGAGCTATGGTCGGTACGGCCTCCAATATCGGTCGCAATACCTAGCACGTTCTCTTGATTGAACTCTGCGACATCTGCAGGAGTAACTTGGTGACAGATAACGATAACAGGCTCAATAACTGAAGCCAAGCGGTCTTTTGAACCGCCTGTAAGTTGTGTGAGCAATCTCCGTTCCAAATCAAAAACATCATTTGCTTTCTCTCTAAAAACCTTATTGTCCATAGAGCGAAATTTGTCAGCAAGTTCGCCGAACGCTTCGACAACAGCAAACGCAGCGTTGACTCCTTCACACTTAATCCGTTCTCGAATTGGATCAATTAACGTAGTATCGTTCAAGAGACCAAGGTGGAATTCAAAAATTTTCGCGGGTTCTTCGCCGAGTGTTTCCGCAATTTGATTTCTATCCTGAGCAACTTGGGCGATTGCGCCATCAATCGCAGAATTAAACAGTGCGAGCTCTTTGGGTATCTCATCAGCACCAAGAATCAAAAACGGAACGCGATGCAGTGATTTCTCAAGCACCATTGCTCTGCCAATGACGACGCCGGGGCTAACTGGTATGCCTTGTAATTGTTTCATGCCGTACGAGCGCTCAGCTAAGTTCAAGAGAAGTTCTGAGGGCTTGCACAGTATACCACCTTGCTTTTTTCCCACTCGGAACACGATCACTTTTCCTTTTTCAAAGTGACAGTCACTTTCGCAACTTGTTCATAGACAGTGACTTAAACGCGACAAACTTTCCTTTTTCAAAGTGACTGTCACTTTTTATACTAAAAAGCAAGCAGGAGTAAGTTTAGAGGCAGTGCTTTTTGCCAATTAACGGCTCGCTCCTTGCCAGAGGAACTTGCCGAAGGATTTTATATCTTCGCCAATCACGAGTAATGCAGGCAAAAGCAAAAGTATCAAGACTGTCGCGCTCATTAAGCCAAACGATATGGCAAGCGCCATCGGTATCAAAAATTTGGCTTGCATCGATTGTTCGAGCATGAGTGGAGTCAACCCTAGAACTGTCGTGATTGTTGTCAAGAAAATTGGACGCAATCGAGCAGCACCGGCACTCAGTAAAGCATCGCGCAGCGTTTCGCCTTCATCTCGCTTCGCATTGTAAAACTCGACAAAAATCAATGAATCATTTACAACAACACCACTTAGTGCAACAAATCCAATCATGCTCAAAAAGGAAATGGAAACTCCTGCAATATAGTGCCCCCAAATGACACCGATTATTGCGAAGGGAATCCCAAGCATAACTATCAACGGCTGAAAATAACTGCTGAAAAGCCATGCAAGAATGACGTAAATCATTAGGCACGCAGCAAGAAACCCTATCGGCAAAGAGGCAAATGCTTCAGCTTGTTGTTCTTGCCGACCGCCTTTTTTTATCGTGACATCCGGAAATGCTTTTTCCCACTCTTCATAGGGCAGTTGTGCCGCAACTGTCTCAGGGCTTACTCCATCAATCGTTTCTGCAGTTACCGTAACGGTTCGCTGTCTGTCAATTCGCCGAATTGCAGTGTATCCTCTTCGTTCAGTTATTCTTGCAACTTCAACCAATGGAACGGCTGTGCCGCTTGGTGTAATCACCCAGAGTTGCTCTAATTCCCCAACATTCCTCCGAAGGTTATCTCCCATCTTTACTCGAATGTCGACTTCCTCGTCCCCTTGCGCAAAGACATGGGCATCTATCCCGTACACTGCCCCGCGAACTTGCCGAGCAAGATCAGCGAGTGTAAGCCCAGTACTTGATGCTCCCGCCCTTAATTCAATTCGCAGCTCTCGCTGCCCAGCCGAGGCACTGTCCACGATATCGTGCACCGCAGTGAATTTCCTCAAGTCGTTTTGTATTTGCTCAGATGCAGCAAACAAAGATGATTCATTCTCGCCGCGCAATTGAATAGTTATACCTGACCCGCTTGGCGCACCCGACATCATTTCATACCCAATGCTATCTGCGAGCCTAGCCTTTTCTCCTAAACTTTCCCGAATCAATCCAATCACTTCGTTGGCATTGAGCATTCGGTCTTCTGCAGGAGTTAACTCAATAAACAACTGGCCTAAGTTAGAGGAGAAGCCACCAGAAGATCCTTCGGTTGCCATCTGCGCGCCTGCAATCGTGCTGATGTGATGCACTTGTTTTTGGCTTCTCGTTGCTCGCTCGACATGTTCAAGCATATTCATCGTTTGAGAGAACGGCGTCCCCTCAGGCATTCGGATGTTGATCGCTATCGTTTCAGCATCTGGAATAGTCATAAATTCATATCCAACACGACCACCCATAATAAATCCAACAGAAATGAGAAGGGTAGAGAAAGCAAACGCAAGCGAAACATATCGAAACTTAATGACTAGCGAAAGTAGCCATAGATATCCTGGCACGATTCGCTCAAACACCAATTTGTCTCTGCGAACTTCATACTTTTTAACAATTGCACCAATTTTTGAACGTGATGGTTTTTCAGATTTCTCCAGACTATGCCCAAGGTGGCCGGGGAGAATAAGCAAAGCCTCAAACAGACTCATTGCAAGCGCACAGGCGATCACGACAGGAAGCGCCCCAAGCAAATCGCCCATGTTTCCCTTCACGAAAGTTAGAGGCAAAAAAGCGACAATAGAAGTCATGACCGTTGCAAACACAGGCCATAACACTTGTTTCGTCCCCTCAACTGCTGCATCCATCGCAGACATCCCCTGTTCATGTTGCGCTTTGATATTTTCAGCAACGACAATTGCATCGTCAACGAGCAAACCAAGTACTAATATCAACGCGAACATTGTGAGCATGTTGAGAGTGATGCCAAACAAGTACATGACGAACAACGTACCGCCGAGGGCAGTAATTAATCCTATCCCAACCCACAGTGCAACGCGCCAATTAAGGGCAAGCAATAACAAGACAAAAACCAGCGCACCTCCAAGCAAGGCATTTTCTGTTAACAAATTCATACGCCCTTCGACAAAACGTGCTAAATCCGTAAACGTCGAGAGCGACGTACTAGCGGGTAGAGGATCTGCCCCAATGCCCAACTCCCAAGCTTCTTTTCGCTTGGTCTGTCCACCCGAGAGCGTATCTTTCCATGTCGGAACAAAATCTTCACCCATTCGACCCGCAACATACGCTCGTACAATTTCCGCCATCAAAACAATATCTTGATTACCTGACTTCGATATGAACATGTTCATCGCTGGTTCTTCGTTAAACCGAACGATCACTGGGATATCAACGAGGGTTGTGCTAATCCGGGCTATGTCGCCAAGGTGCAGCGTCTCGCCGTTATGTTTAGAGCGAATCACTATCTCTTCAAGTTCAGCAGAAGATTCATCTGGCGTGTCCGTTCGAATGACAATATCACCGCCCGAACTTCGCAAAGTTCCACCCGGAATTTGTCGCATCCACGATGAAATCCGATCGGAGACGGTTGAAATACTTATGCCATGTTCAATCAGACTATCTTGGTCTAGTTCAACGGTTAATTCGTTGTTAATATCACCACCGACAGAAATTGCGCCCATCTCTGGAAACGTTCGCAAGTCATCGCGGATATCTCGAATCGCCTGCTTCATTACTTGCTTGTCTATATCGCCCCACAACTCGACCATGATGACAGGCATCTTGGGCTCGATTCGAGTGACCAAGGGTCTTTCAACATCCACTGGGAGATCTTGAATGGACTCCACCGCTCTTCGGACTTCATCAATTGCGTCATCGAGATTTAACGTGCCCTCTTTAAACGACACGACGACCGAAGCGGAACCTTCAACACATGTTGTATTCAGTTCATCCACATCATCTAAATTGACTAATGCATTCTCAATTCGTTTCGCAATAGAAGACTGCACGTCTTCGGGGGAAGCTCCAGGGTACGCCATGGAGACAGCCACTTTATCAAATTCCATGTCAGGAAAAAACTGTCTTCGCAAATTAAACGACGCAAAAATACCTGCAAGAATGAGCCCTGCCATAAGCAAGTTAATGGGCACAGGATTTTTTACACCAAACTTTGGGAGATTCATTCTGCTGAGACCTGACTTGCAAGTATCTCGCGAACGCGCATGCCATCCCGCAAGGACCCTCCAGGGTCTACAACAATTGAATCATCCGTTTGCAGCGGAGTTTCAAGGACTGCCCAATCTAGATCAGGAATTCCAAACTCTGGCAGCCCTGTCGTGACGGAGAAATCAATAGCCACCGGAATACTTCGTAAAATAGAATCTCGAACAATCATAATTCTATCTTCGCGAATTGCCCTTCGGGGAACAACCCAACGAAACCGTTCGTCTTGCAAATCCTTCACCTCACCGCGTAGAAACAATCCAGGAGGCACGCTACTTGCAAGCATCG
>CAZURP010000019.1:0-13948 GCA_964623715.1 uncultured Isosphaeraceae bacterium
AGAGCAGCTGACTCTTAATCAGCGGGTCGCAAGTTCGAGTCTTGCACAGGGCATTTAAGTGACTGTCACTTTCGCCACTTACACGCCTAGTCATTTCTTTGACTGAAGTGGACATACGCAAGAGTGACAGTCACACCCAAACATACGTACACCATTTTTGCAAGCAAATCCTGCAAGACCTTCTGATTAATACGTCTCAGAGCCAAATTAATTTGGCTCTGAGACGTATTAACTGTAACTTACAGGGTGCGGAAAGCAGTTAGGCAACAATCCTAACAAAAACCTTACAACAGGGTGACACTATGTCGTCAGTGGCATAGGCGATACTTCTCTTGTGCCAACGAGGACCCCTGTGGTGGGCGGCCCTCCTTAGGTGGAAGTGAAGAAATGGCTGTTTGAAACAAATCATAGGAGAATCAAAAATGGTAATGCCAATAGAACAAGTACAAGCAAGATCTGCCCATCGATTGAATGTAGCGGGTCGAGCCCCAGCGAACAAAACAGCTGGGATTTCCCTTGCCCATACTGGGCAGGAACTTAAGGGCAATCACCCGAGCGCTGTTACGGCATCTATCTTGCTACGAGCGCGCCTCGTGGCAACCCGCCTTGATGAGCGCCGTCGCCTTCGGCTAGCACATTTGCAACGTAATTCAGAACTTTCGATGGCCTTTTCGATTGATCTCGATGCACAATTGCTCACCGGTGACCTCGATCAAGATATATCAATTCTTGATATCGTTGCGTGAGCGGCTATTCGTACGCACAGAGACGATGCCACTTTCGTACACTACGGCGTCAATGCAGACAAGCGCCAAACAGAATGGACCCCACGATAGTGGCTGGACCGCAAAAGCAGAAGCTGCAATGCCGCCGCTTCTTACTGAGCGGCTCTCGTCCCTTCTGTCTGCGGAGCATTACACTTCTTCGCTGCACAGTTTTGGTGCTCCAAAGCCCGTAACGTTCCGTCCAAACACATTACGCGAAACGGAACAACAAGTACTCGATGAAGTGGTGGGTGCTGGAATGAAATCCGAACCCGTTCCATGGTGCCCATCCTGCCATCTGCTAACCGAAGGCACAATCCGCCAGTTGCAGGGGATTCCAACAGCGCAGTCGGATGGGCTTTATATTCAAGCAGCATCAAGCATGCTCGCAGGGCACGCATTGCAAGTGGAACCAAAAATGCGCGTCCTTGACATGTGCGCGGCGCCAGGAAGCAAAACCTCGCAGATTGCTGGCTTGATGAAGAATACCGGAATGCTCGTTGCGAACGACCGAAGCCGAAAACGTTTGTACCGATTGCGCGAAGTGTTGCAACGTCAAGGTGCAACAAATGCAGAAGTCCTCTGTGGTCCAGGTGAACGGCTTGGGCAAACACATGCAGATTGCTTTGATCGCGTGCTTGTTGATGCACCGTGTAGCGGGGAGGGTCGAATACGGTTGGATAGACCAATCCGACTTTCACGATGGAACATACAAGAAATACGATCGCTTGCAAAATTACAAGAGCAACTCCTCATTGCGGCGCTTCGATGTGTCCGCGTTGGCGGGATGGTTGTGTACTCGACGTGCACGTTTGCCCCAGAAGAAAATGAATTTGTACTCGATAAGGTACTGCGCAAGAAGAATGTAGATGCGAAACTTGTTCCAATGCCACAACACTTGACTCCTCCATCAACGATGGCACCAGTTACAAACTGGCTCGAGAAAGAGTGCACAGAAGATTTGTCGAATGCTGTTCGTATAATCCCAGATGCGACAACGACAGGGTTTTTTATCTCCTGCATTGAACGTTTGTCTTAACGATCTTGGTTACTTGTACAACTCAGCAGTTTTGCAGGCGAGTTCCGCAACGCGGGTTGCGAGTTTTGGCGGCTGAATAACTTTACACGCTGGACCCATAGATAAGATCCACCAAACAATTTCTTCGAGTCCAGAGACTGTGCAAGTGAACGTGCATGAATCATCATCGTGCCACGTAATTTTTTGGGTTGCATGCCATCGCGTGTCGCTTACGGTTTGGGAAAACGGAGATTCGAAATGCAGTTCGACGTCGTAATCTACATCGCCCCGAATCATATTCCACGCATTGCCTAAGTGTTTGTCAAGTTTAAAATCATGAGGCAACTCATAGGTTTCGTTTGTTGGTTCGATGGCAATGAATCGGTTGAGTTTAAGTGTTCGAATCGCATCTCTTTTTTCGTGGAATCCAACAACATACCAAGCACGAGTTCCAAAAAAGAGTGCGAATGGATGGAACATGAAACTTTCATCATTTGTTTCAGAAGAAGTGCTCTCGTACTTACACTTTAAAATGGCATGAGAGAGTAGAGCATTTTGGACTTTGTCATACACATCTTCATACCCATCGCCGTCCATCGTGGCAGTCGTGCGTAGTTCCATTGTTTGTAAACGATCCGTCAATTCTTCTCGAGCATCGAAGGGGAGCTGCGAAACAATTTTGTTCATCGCCATTGAAGCAGGGCGGATAAATGGAATGGAGCCATTGTCTGCCATCGCTTCGCATAATGCAGCAATTGCGAGCGCTTCCTCAAAGGTCAACCGAACTGGTGGCATAAAGAATGCACCGTTGATGTGGTATCCCTTCACTCTGTCGTGTTCAATCGGAATACCCGCTTCTTTTATCTGATTAATGTCGCGGTAAATATTCCGTTCGGTCGTGTCACATTGTTCTGCAAGTGATTTTGCAGTCCAACCTTGTTGGCTTTGCACGAGAGAAATAATTTCTAGTAATCGGTGAACCCTAGTGTATTTAATTGGCATGACAATAGGTTACTCGCAAGTGAGCATTGCTGCTTTTGTCTCGCTAAGTGCCCCGAATCGGCATGCGCCGATTCGGGGAATAGCAAGTCGTTGTTCTAATTCCTTCTTCTTCGAGCGAGAACGCTGCCCAGCAAAAGAAGAAATGCTGGCGGGGCAGGTGCATTGCTGCCAAAAGATATTGTTGCGAATGTCGTTTCAACTCCAATGGCCTGGGCGTTTGTCCAACCTGTATCGACCACAATCTCGTTAACGAATCCAATTGTTGGTTGGAAAAAATCACTTGGCAAAGTATCGTCGCTCAATACTATTTGAACGAGAGAATCACCTAGGCTAATTCCAAAATCGGTTTCGAGAGGTTCCTTTTTCCAAAGTGGTACGCCGAATATTTCTTTACCAATCGTAGACTTGTACACCGGGTCCTGTCCTGTATGGCTAAAAATTTGTGGCCGAGTTGTTTCTTCAAAGTCTGTCGAGATACCCGCTTGCGCAAGATTTGGAATAACACTACATGCAAGTGAGAGAAATACTATTTTTCTTATGTTTGTCATTTTCAAGTCTCCTTATGCTTCTTGCACAATATTTCCACAATCAAGTATTGACCAACCTGTTTCCCGGAACTGAGGGAATCTGCCCATTGTTCCGGTGATTAAACGGATGTCATCATTGTCAATTACGATTGGTATGGTTTGCCCTGTCCACCCTACGAGGCGTTTATGACCTTCGAACTGCATTGAGAAAACTCGTTCTCGCATAGACCAATGATCGAGTCGATCAGAAATCTCATCAGCTTTATTTGTGAATAGCGCCATGAACCGTTGAATATCACGTTCTTCTGTAATGTGTCGAAGGGTAATGTTGCAACCAACAATACACCACCAACCGTGGCTTTCTAGCCAGTCGCCTTTTTCATGTGTGCTAGGGTCAACAATTGCACTGACAACGTCAAATACTCTTGCAAGTGCTTCACGCGCATCAATAGTTCCAAGAAACACATCCACTTCGAGCACCCCACATCGGCATGAATTTGCGACGCCACCGTACGTCGGATGAATTGCTCTTGCAAGATCCTCGTAACATGAAGCCGCTTTTTCTAATAGTGTTTTTGCGGATTGTGCGTGTACTGATGAACGGTTTGGCTCAATATCGAGCATGCGCCTATGTGTGTGCCCTAATACGTAAAGGGCGTGCGCCTGTGCAACTTTTGCTCTGTCAGTTTCTGGTTTGTGTTCTTCGTAATGATCGACAATACGCTGCGCCATGCCTTGCGCTTCATCAAGTTGCCATAAAGTGTAGTGTGCGTTGGCTGCAGTCGTTTGAAGTAAAAGTCTCAAATCAGTAGAAATCGGGTGTTCGCGTAATCCAGCTTGCGCAGCACGAAGCACTCTACTGAATCGACCAAGACCATCCCATCCGCCAGCAGCGCGATTGTAGGACCGTGCTCGCTCTTCTGCATCTTTGGCAATCTCAAGCCCTGTATGCGCGAGAGAAATCATCTTTCTGTAATCGCCACTGCGATACGCTCCTTGTGCTTTGAGGTCAAGCGCATTGAATGAACTTTTCTTCTTCGCTTTTTGTGGAATTGTGTTGGAATCATTTCCGTACCACACCCAATCAGAAACTTCATTGAGCGACCAATCTAGTATTTCAGATAATAAAAGAATCATATCGAACTTTGGATTTCCACTTTCTGGCGCGAGCTTAGTTGAATCTCTTCCTAGTTGTTCAGCTAACTCCTTCCGTGTCCAACCTCGATAAGCTTGGGCAAGATCGAGAAGGCGCTCAAGCCTTTCTTTACGACTAGCGTGTAACGTCTGTGTCATGTAACTCTCCTGTTCTTTGTGTCTCTATTCCCTTTTGTTAACTCCAGTTATCGCACGCGCGGTAATCCACCAATGAGTTAAGCTCCTGCACCCTACACCAAGATTTTGCACATTCCTGAAAAAACTACTTTTTTTCTTCCAATTAATTTTTCTCTGTAGGCAGAAAAAAAAACGAGAAATAAAAAAACATAAATAGTTCTAGAAGCTGTTCTAGCATCGATTACAACACGTCCGTATAAATGTTCGATTGTGTGCAGCGGCATGTAAGTCGTTGTTTTTTAGAAGTTTATTCTGTTGCGAGAAGTAGTTATCAAAAAATGAAAGGAAATTGATATGAAAGCAAGGATGCAATTAGTGTTAGGCGTGTGTGGCATGGTTTTTGCCCTAGGAATTGGAGTTGTTGGAACTGGGTGTAGTTCCAATGCAAAAGGAAAAATCAGATTTAAGAATAAACACCACTCATTAAGCTTTGATGTGTCAACAGGCATGGTGCAGTATGAATATCAAAAGCTATTCACTGTGAGTGACGAACCTGTAAATTTCGATCTTGATTGTAAATCGTACGTACCATTCGTATTGAACAATAAGGAGTACGGTTACTACAGTGAAAGTGATTGTTTATTTGTCAAGGACACAAATGAGTTATTCATTCACGACGACCCTGCATGGGAGTCCTATTTTGAAAATGAATCTGACCTGCTACAACCAACAGGTCAAAGCAGCTATGTTTTTACTTCACTCCAAGGTAAAGATGTGTTTGGCACATATTTGCAATCCGTTGACCTCTCACCGGCGTTTCAAAATGAAACATTTGAAGTAACAATTTCACTACACGGCGGAGCGCCCATTCCTGCTTGGGATGTGGATAGATGGCCAAGTCTTCATAGAAAACTGTTTCTTTTTCCAGACGGAATTGCAGGAAGTCCAGATCCAATTGCTATTCGATTAGACGGTGAAGCGAGCGATATTTTCGGGTACCTATATGAAATAGGAGTTGTTGAGGGTTCATTTTCTGTTGAGGACAATGATTGTGTTGTTCAATTCGATGGCGACGGTGTGTGGGCTGACGTGTATGTGAATGATGTGTTGTTCCGCTCCATTTTGATGCATTAATTCGTTTTATAGAAAGGCAAAAATATGATAATCCTCCTTTTAGTGCTAGTGCTTTTACTAGCAAGTAGCTCCTCCCTCCTCGCAAGCTCTTCTGCGGGGGGGGAGGACATGGGGCGAGATTCGTCTCAACCCGAAACCGGTTTGAATCTTGGCGGGGAAATCGCGGGTTCAGTCTCAGTTAGTTCAAAAGGTGAACTTTGGCTAACAACCCTTATTGATGAATTTGCTATTCTTGCACGTGTTGATATTGTGAAGGATGGTCTCGTTGCACCAAAATACAGATTATGCGTTACAGCAGTTGACTCGCCTTCGGGTGATTTCGGAGAAGTGTCCTCTTCGTTAAAGCCCATATTGGCGCAAGGGAAGCATGTTGCTGAATTCAATTCAGAACTTGACGCGACCAATAAAATCATACAACTCTTTGACGATTTGGGAATCCCACTCTCGAAAGAATCATTGAAATCTATTCCATTCGCGATTTCCTGTGGTTGGAGAGAACCCGATGAATGCATACGATTTATTGAATCCTTACTGAAGGAGAGGGATCAGGAAAACTCATAAACTATTTTAGTGGACCTTTGCGCAGGCGCATTCTTGCGTGTATTGTAGAGGGCGTGTCCTATTCAGAGTTTGAATCATTTGCCCTTTCGAACCTATCCTCAGGTGTGCATTGTTTACATTTTGAGGATGGATGGAAAACAAAGTATGCATCTCCATCAGCCTCCTCTCTGTTGGGTTTGCATGGAACGCAACTTATGGATGCGCCTGCACTCTGGGTCAACCGAATTCACCCATCGGATGTGGACGCAGTCCAAGCTGCTCTAGATTCAATCCAAGATGAAGAGCGTGGAATCTCGTATAGATTTCGTGACGCAAATGATCGCTATCGCTGGGTTGGGTTTCGTTGTAAGAGGATGCAGGATGGTACGGTCGTTGGCATGTTGTCTGATGCGACTAGAACTCGAACTTTAGAATACTTAGATCGGATTCATCTTGCAGGGAGAAACTCACTTGCAACGTTACTGGACACGAGTGATTTAGTTGAAGCGATTAATAAGTTTTTAAAGATTCTTGGAGAAGCAATGGTGGTTGACCGAGCTCGCCTTGTGCGGTTTCGAAGCGATGGAAAGGCGTTTATCACGCATGAATGGTTGCGCACATCGAGTATGCAATCGCTTGAACTACCTGCTCCTATTGAAGAGTCCGCTGCGAGCTGGTGGAAAACACAACTAGAAGAACATGGCTCAGTATCAATTACAGATTGCAGAGAAGAAACATTCCCCGAGGCGATTGCAGAAGCGCTTAAAGCTTGTGCAAGTGGAGCGGTTATGGCTGTGCCAGCAACAATTAATGGAAAAATTGAGGGTTTTGTTTGTTTTGAAGTTTCTTCCAATAGGTCCTGGCTCCCCTCGGAAATTGAGGAACTGGTTCAAGTTGTAAATGGATACGCACGTTCTGTCGAAAGACGGATAGATGATCGCAACCAGATCGCCGAAGAATTTAACCTGAGGCGCTCTGAAGAAAAATACCGACAATTAACATCGCACTCACCAGTTATTTTGTTTGGGATTGATGCTGAAGGCACATTCACATTGAGCGAGGGGCTAGGACTTGAAAGCATGGGCGCAGGAGCTGGCGAAGTTGTGGGCAAAAGCGTATACCAGGTGTATAGAAATTTTCCTGATATTTTAGAACAAGTAAATGCTGCCCTTGCTGGTTCAGAGTCGCACGGACTCACTCATATTGGTGACAGTTGTTTCGAGGTGTGGTTTACGCCTGTTTGGGATGAAGAAAGAATGGTCGTTGGTCTGTCTGGTGTTGCGGTTGATATTACCCGCCGAAACAAACTCGAACAACAACAAGCAATCATGATGAGCGAACTTGATCACCGCGTAAAAAATAACATCGCTGCAGTTATGTCATTAGTCTCACTGTCTCAACAGGGGGCCGCTTCGATTGGAGAGTTTGCAAAAGCGCTTGACGGCCGATTGCACGCCCTTGCAGTTGCGCATTCAACCCTTGCGAAATCTCATTGGAATGGAGCTTGGATGAGAGACGTGCTCCAGTTAACACTTCAGCCGTACATGTCCGGTTCTGTTAGCAGAATTCAGTTTGTCGGCCCTGATGTTGAATTGCCTGGCTTGCTCGCTAGGCCCATGTGCATGGTTATTCATGAACTTGCAACAAACGCAGTCAAATACGGCGCTCTCTCAAATGGAGTTGGGGAGATAGTTATCACGACAGACATAAGAGACGATCAATTACACTTGTTGTGGGAAGAAGCAAGTGGTCCTAAAGTGATGAGAGACTGCGTTCAGGGAACAGGAACCTCTCTACTTGAGGGATTAGTCGACCATGAAATGCACGGAAAGATTAATCTGCAGTTTGCGGAGGGTGGAGTTGTTTGTGAAATCACCGTTCCGCTCTCTGTTGAAGAGTAGCGTCCCTCGTTACAATGCTTCAAATGTCAAACCCTTGCCCAGATAAATGTAATATTCTCCTCATTGGTGGAGGCGGCCGCGAACACGCATTGGCGTGGAAAATGTCCCAATCTCCTAAACTCGGCAAGTTGTATGCGACAGATTGCTCGAATGGAGGGATTGCTTCTCTTGCACTCCCTTGCGAGAAGAAATGGGATCTATCGCAATCATTTTTCTTTCGAAGATGGTGCGACCAACACGAGATAGACCTTGTTGTTGTTGGCCCAGAAGTGCCACTTACAGAGGGAATTGTCGATGAATTGACAACAGACAAGCGACTTGTGTTCGGTCCAAGTAAAGCGGCAGCAAGAATTGAAGGCGATAAATCATACGCAAAGGATTTGATGCTTCAAGCATCTATTCCAACGGCGGATTCTCGTTCTTTCTCAGAAATAGATGCAGCACGAAGCTATTTACTTCGTGGACTTGACCGAGAATTCGAAGCAGAAAACAAAGAGGAGTTTGCTCAAGAAGTTTCAACATTCATGGAGTGGTGCGAAGAACGGGATAAGAAAAAGAAGTTTGTTTTTACGGATGAACTACGCGCATTTCTTGATGCACGGGAAGAACCGTGCGTTGTGAAAGCGAGTGGTCTTGCTGCAGGAAAAGGCGTCATCGTTTGTCAAACAATTGGTGAAGCACTCTCCGCAATTGAGTTGATAATGGAAGATCGCGCTTTTGGAGATGCGGGTGGAACCATTCTTATCGAAGAATTTATGCACGGGCAAGAGGTCAGTGTTCTTGCACTTGTTGACGGAGCCACAATTTGGGTTCTCGACCTCTGCCAAGACCATAAGCAAGTTGGAGAGGGAGATGTCGGCCCAAACACCGGAGGGATGGGAGCATTCTCACCAGCACCACTTTTAGACGAAGAGATGTGTACATTTGTCGAACGCGAAATTTTAGTGCCTGCAGTTGACGCAATGCGACGTGATGGTATTGAATACCGTGGAGTGTTATATGCAGGGGTCATGCTCACTCCAGCGGGGCCTAAAGTACTCGAATTCAATTGCCGGTTTGGGGACCCAGAAACGCAACCCCTGATGGCGAGATTTAACGGCGACCTTGTTGACGTGCTCTGGAGAACTGCAGCGGGTGAACTTGATGGAGCAGATATTAGCTTCGATGAAACCGTTGCGAATTGCGTCGTTATGTGCAGTGAAGGGTACCCTGGGAAGTACGAAAAGGGTTTGGCAATCCAAGGGATTAAAGAAGCGGAATCTGAAGATGGTCTCGTTGTATTCCATGCAGGCACAGACTGTTCCTCGGGAGCCCTTTGTACTTCAGGCGGAAGGGTTCTTGGCGTAACTGCAATCGCGAACGATGTAGAAAGTGCTCGAAGAAAAGCGAACGAAGCATGCGAAAAAATCCAATTTAGTGGTGCGTTCTGGCGATCAGACATTGGTTGTCGAGGCACAGCGAACGCTTCTTAAACGAATTGCATTAAATATTGCCGAGTTGTATTTCCAGTATTACTTTTTTTGTAACGCAGTAATTTCATCGCGGAGCATCGCTGCTTTTTCAAAATCTAAATTATCAGCTGCGTCAAGCATTTCATTCTCTAGCGTTTCAATTCGTTCGTCTACGTCAAAATCTTCTTTGCTACCACCAGCATGGAATGCTTCACGCGCGGTTTGTCGCGCTGAAAGTTCATTTTCAATTCCCTTACGAATGGCCTTTTTAATTGACGTAGGCGTTATATTGTGCTCTTCGTTGTATTTTTGTTGTAATTGTCTTCTTCGCTCAGTTTCATCAATCGCGACTTGCATTTGCGAAGTTATTATATCTCCGTACATAATTACACGAGCGTTCACATGCCTTGCAGCACGTCCGATTGTTTGTATGAGGCTCGTTTCACTTCGAAGAAAACCAGCCTTGTCAGCGTCGAGGATGCAGACCAGAGACACTTCTGGTAAATCGAGACCTTCACGTAACAAATTAACACCTATGAGAACATCAAAATTACCCTGACGTAACTCGCGTAAAATTTCTAACCGTTCAAGAGTTTCAATGTCGCTGTGTAAATATTTTGAGCGTAGTGTTGTTTTTGAAATATACTCAGATAAATTTTCTGCCATTTTTTTAGTTAGGACAGTGACAATGACACGCTCACCACGCTCGACACATTTTATTGCTTCTTTAATCAAATCCGGGACTTGAGATGATGCTGGGCGGACCTCTATGATTGGGTCAAGCAAACCGGTAGGGCGAATAATTTGTTGCGCGACGACACCCTCTGATTTTTCAAGTTCATATGGGCCAGGGGTTGCAGAAACATAGACTGTTTGCGGAATCAAATCTTCAAATTCATCAAACGTGAGGGGTCGATTATCGAGCGTGCTTGGCAGACGGAATCCGTGTTCGACAAGTGTGCGTTTTCTCGCTTGATCGCCGTTGTACATCGCTCGAACTTGAGGAATTGTGACGTGCGACTCATCAATAAACAACAGCCAATCATTTGGATCACGGTTGGGAATATGCCTAAAGTAATCAAGCAGACAAAACGGTCGGCTTCCAACCTGGCGGTTTTCTAAATGTCTTGCATAGTTTTCAATACCACCGCAATATCCAATTTCTTCAATCATTTCTAAGTCGTAACGAGTCCTTGCAAGAATGCGCTGGGCTTCTAGTAACTTCCCTTCGTTCTTTAATCGTATGACGTGCATTTTTAACTCTTCGCGGATGTCATCGCACGCACGCATTAACCCTTCCTGAGGCATGACATAATGTACCGCGGGAAAAACAAACACATCAGTTTCTTGCGCGAGCGTTTCGCCTGAAACTGGATGAATGAGTTCGATACGTTCAACTTCGTCACCAAAAAACTCTAAACGGATTGCAAATTTTTCATAGGCGGGAAACAACTCGAGTACATCGCCTCGAACTCGAAAATTTCCTCGCTCAAATTCAAGGTCGTTTCGCTTGTACTGCATTTCTGTTAGTTCAAGCAATAATTCTCTACGGTTTATGGTCTGCCCCACAGCAATCGCGACGATTCGATTTTGGTAAGTATCTGGAGAGCCAAGACCATAAATGCAACTCACAGAAGAAACGATAATGACATCGTCTCTAGAGATGAGGCTACTCGTTGCTTTCAATCGAAGCCGATCGAGGTCGTCATTGCGCGCGGCGTCTTTTTCGATATATATATCGCGCTGAGGAATGTATGCCTCTGGTTGGTAATAATCGTAATAACTTACAAAGTATGAGACCGCATTGTTTGGAAACAGCAATCGCATTTCTTCAAATAGTTGAGCCGCGAGTGTTTTATTATGGCTAAGAATAAGCGTAGGCTTATTCGTTTTGGCAATTACATTTGCCATTGTAAATGTCTTGCCTGTACCTGTCGCTCCAAGGAGTGTTCGGTACCGTTCGCCAGCATCTATCCAAGATGAAAGTTGATCAATAGTTTGTGGTTGATCACCTCTTGGCTCAAACTCGCTTTCAAGTTGGAACATCAGATGTTACGCGGGATACTTTCCGTCGTACGCTGCTTGGTCCATTAAAGTGTCGTTTGAGGAAGTGTTATCCACGCGAATTTTTGCAAGCCAACCACTTCCAAATGGGTCACTGTTGAGGAGTGAAGGGTCATCAGCTACTTCTTGGTTCACTTCAATAATTTCACCTGCGAAGACAGAGATGACATCGCTGGTTGTTTTAACTGACTCGACCTCCCCGGCAGAGTCGCCTTCGCTTATTGCGGTTCCCACAGGTTGCATTTCCACGTAGGTGATATCAGTTAGCTCATTTGCAGCAAATTGGCTAATTCCGAAGGTGACAATCTCTCCATCGAGGCGGAACCACTCGTGGGAATCAGAAAAACGACAATCAGTTGGGCTAGACATGCTTTATATGCTCCTATTAATGTTTGCGAGGGGGTATAGTACCGCTTCTTAGAAACTATAAATCCACTTGTTGGGTACTTTGACAAACTTTTTATGACTTTACTTCTTACGCTCGCAATCCAGTCCCTGAACACCTTAATTGAAGCAGGAAGCCAAGATATTTTAGAGGCCCCTAAAATCTCCGCAGAAAAACTAGATTTGCGCGGCGTGATGATTGACGCGAAGCATCTCAGCGGATGGGGTGTCGATTCGTATGACAAATTTCGCAATTGTGGTGATAAAGTTAAATCTCCGTGCTTGCTCGTGAGAGACAACACATCGATGGATTTGCTTGGTGCAAGAGAAGTATCACTTGAACGGATTCAGCGCTTGTCGGTTGCGGCGAATCGGCTTGGTTGTAATGCAATTTCAATTACACCCTCATTTCCAGACGACAAGTCTTCTGTAGATACTATTGTTGAATTACTCCGAGAATCAATGTTAGGGGTTGAGCGGTTGGAATTGAATCTTCTTCTTCAGCCCTGCGAAGGGCTATCGAGTGACCCCGATCAACTTATTGAAATTATTAAACAGATCGGTGGATTTAGAATTGGCGCACTTCCTACTTTTACAAGTGCAGGTGCAACAGGGAACGGGATTGAGGCACTTCGCAAGCTTGCGCCCTACGCAGGCGGCATCGTTGCAGATTTCCCTTCAGGGCGTGGGAAGAAAAATATCGATCCAGTTGAAGGTCTTAAAGCAGTTCGCGAAGTTGGATACTCAAATACAGTTGCACTAAATTATCTTGGGAAGGGCGATGCCTTAAAAGAGATAACAAAAGTAGCAAAAAAAATGCGAAGATATTTAGAGGACGAGAAAAAGTAATGTCTTCAGTACGCCGATTTGTTGTGACAATCGATGGTGCAGCAGGCACTGGAAAAACTTCTGTTGCACAAGAATTGGCAAAACGATTAGGAACTGACTGTCTCGATACTGGGGCGATGTATAGAGCAATCGCAGTGCTTGCAGTTGACCATTGCATCGACCCAACCGATGGGCAATCACTTTCAGACGCAGTTCAAAAATTAGGTATTCGGTTTGATTGGGAACAAACACCGCCTGCAATTTACTTGGGTGATTCAAATCTTTCTAAACGCATTCGGGATCTTGATGTGAGTGGAGTTGTTTCGGTTGTCGCAAAACAACCTGAGGTACGCGAAGTACTCGTTGAACAGCAGCGAAGAATTGGGCGAGAGCATCCTTTGCTTGTGACTGAAGGGCGAGACCAAGGCTCGGTTGTGTTTCCCAACGCAGCGGTTCGGTTTTTCCTTGAGGCAAAAATCGTTGAGCGGACAAAGCGTCGAGTAAAGCAACTTCGTGAATCCGGAACGAAGGTTGATGATGTACAAATACAACAAGATATTTCCACTCGAGACAAAATTGATTCAACGAGGGCGGACGGACCCCTCGCGTGCCCCGATGGTGCGATAGTGATTGATACATCAGATAAATCAATGATGAACGTTGTTGATGAAATGGAAAAATCTGTCAGAGCATTTTTGGATACATGATGTTTTCTACATTCCAACTTCAAAGGCGAGCACCTGGGAAGAGCATGTCCCGAGTTCTTTTTTGGTGGACGTTTATGATTGCAGTTATGCGTGTGTTGCTCTGGATTTTTTATAGATATAAATGCTCCGGAAGAGAGAATGTTCCCAAAACTGGACCAGTGATTTTTGTATCAAACCATCAATCGAACTTTGATCCACCCATTCTTGGAACGGTGACAAATGATCGCCCATCATCAGGAGTCGCTCGAAGTACATTGTTGAAGTCAAAGTTTATCGGCGCGGTTATTTTTGCATTTGGTGTGATTTGTATAAAACGAGGAGAGAGGGCTTTGGCCGCAATTAAGAAAGCCCTCGCC
>CAZURP010000020.1:0-7227 GCA_964623715.1 uncultured Isosphaeraceae bacterium
TGATGATTGAGTTGGTGCTCTACATTATCATGGCAGCGGGGCTATGGAAGACGGCTACCAAAGCAGGTGAGTTAGGGCTCTGGGCGATTATCCCGATCGTGCAGTTGTTTATTCTCGCGAAGATTGCGGGAAAACCGTTTTGGTGGGCGATTCTGCTTCTCGTGCCACTTCTTAATCTCGTGCTAATCATCATCATGATGATTGAGATAGCAAAACGATTTGGTAGAGGCACTGGCACGGCACTTGGCCTGATTTTCCTGCCGTTTATTTTCTTTGTCATTCTTGGCTTCGGGTCTGCTCAGTACAACGATAATTAACCCTGAGTACATTGCAATAATTTGTACCATTAATCTACCGCGGGTAGATTAATGGGGGTGTGTCTGAAGGATGACCATGTCGTGATATCGGTCGCTTCGTGCCATGAGTTCCTCATGTGTGCCTGATTCGATGATGCGCCCTTTGTCGAGTACAAGGATTTGGTTTGCATCACGAATCGTACTCAATCGATGTGCGATGACAAAACTTGTTCTATTTTTAAGCAGCGTCGTCAGGCTGTGTTGTATCAATCGTTCTGATTCAGTGTCAAGGTTGCTAGTTGCTTCATCAAGAATAAGAATTCGTGGGTCAGCGAGCAATGCTCGAGCGATGGCAATACGTTGGCGTTGCCCGCCGCTGAGTTTGACGCCGCGTTCGCCAATTTCTGTTTGGTAGCCGTGCTTGAATTCAGCTATAAACGAATGCGCGGCTGCTTGCGTTGCAGCGGTTGTAACTTCTTCCGGCGTTGCTCCGCGTTTGCCATAGGCAATGTTGCTCGAAATGGTGCCTTCAAACAAGAATATGTCTTGTTCAACAATTCCAAGCAACGTTCGATAAGAATCGAGATTAATTTTTTGCAGAGGTGTTTCATCAAGACAAATCGTGCCATTTGAACAATTGTAAAACGCCGCGACTAAATTACAAAGCGTTGTCTTACCTGAACCACTGGGGCCGACAAGTGCAATTGTTTCACCCTCGTTAGCTTCAAACGAAATGTCATGTAACACATCAACATCGGTTCCGGGATATTGAAAACACACGTCCCTGAAAGAAACAATCCCGCGGGTCGTTTCTTTGGAGACGGTTTTCCCGCGAGTTTGCTCTTCTTGTTCGGTTGGTTCTTCAAAAAGGTCGAGAACTCTGTCAAGCGCGGCAAGGGAGTTTTGTAATTGCGTTGCACTCTCCGCAAGCGTTGCAAGTGGACCCATCAACATCGCAAGGTACGTTAAGAACATTACTAAGTCGCCAGCGGTCATCGCTTCTGAAGCAGTAAGTTCGCCGGTGGCAATGAGTTCGCGGTCGTGTAGCACTTGCCACCCACCAAACCAAAGAAGTGCCGCTGTTGAAACAGGAATGAGCACAGACCACGCAATGTCAATTCCACGAGACAACCACCACGCGAGTAATTCTTTTCTTACGAGTAAATGATTTGAACGGATCCAGCTACCCGCTTCAGTGCGTTGCCGTGAAAAACTTCGAACAACCCGCGCTCCTCCGAATGATTCTGTGACCATTGCGTCACAAAATTGCCTTGTTCCACGTATTGAACGCCAGAGTGGGCGGATTCGACTAATCCATGTTCGGTGCGTGAAAAAAACAATGGGAAAAAGCACAACTGAGAACAGTAGAAGCCGCCAGTCAACAAAAAGTAAAATGAGCAGAATTCCAACAAGTTGAATAATTGCTCGCCATGGGTTGTAGCAAAGTCCAAACACAAGTTCGCCGATGGCGCCAGCGTCTTCTCGAACAAGCGAGGCAGCACCACCCGATCGAAGTTGGTGAACGCGGTGCAAAGGAAGCGAAGTTGCATGCATGAATGCCTTGCGTCTCAAAAGTACTTGGATTCGTTTCGTTGTTCTTGTTGCAATCCACCGAGCGCGTACACTAAAGCCAAGCGCAACAAGGGCAAGGGTTACGGTGCCAATTGCAATGACAGCGAGAAGGGTGATTTTGTTTTCGAGCGCTGGGAAAGTGCGAACAATTTCGCTTGGCAGCGCTTGGTCACCGAGGATGTTGTCAAATACTACCTTGGTTGCCGCGGGTGGAATAAGGCCAACCGTTGCGCCTACCGTTAGAAAACCGAGTGACCAGAGTATGTCTTTTCGATTTTTGCCCACTATCACTAAAAACGCACGGAGCAATCCACCGAAAGAACGCGATCGTTCAGCGACGGCTCTACCCGTAGAAACAGAAGCGTAGTCACCACTTTGGACAGCCTCCCTTAACTGATTTTTAAAGAGATGGAATCGAGATTTACTGGAGCGGTGTTCAGCCATAGAGAATGGGATTGTATACAATGCACGCATGATACCTTTCCATGAATTTGCAATAGTCTTCGCTGCGCTCTTCGTGATTACGAATCCTCTGGGTAATCTTGGTGTCTTTGTCTCGATTACACAAGGAGATACAGAAGCGTTCAAAAAGCAACAAGCGTTCAAAGCGGCGCTTTACTCCTTTTGCTTGCTATTCATTTTCTTTATTGGTGGTAAATATATTTTAGATTTCTTTGGTATCACTATCAATGGAATTCAGATCGGCGGCGGAATCATCATTGCGAAAATCGGATTCGGTTTAATGGCTGGTTCAAAGGGGCACAGAGTGTCCAAGGAAGAGCACGAAGAAGCAGTCGAAATGGAAGACGTTTCTTTTTGTCCTCTAGCTATGCCTATGGTGGCTGGTCCTGGCGGTTTAGCGGTTGTGCTTTCCATTGCAAACAAATCAAATATGCATTTTGTTGATTACGCTTCTGTGACCTGCGCAATCGCGGCAGCTTGCATCGTCATTTGGATTTGCTTCCGCGAATCTTCATGGGTTGCAAAAATATTAGGTGAAACCGGCATGACGGCCATTACAAAAATAATGGGATTCATTTTGATTTGCATTGCAATTCAAATGATCATCACAGGCACAGGTGGAGTCCTAGCGGAGTGGGGAATGGCGACTTTGCCTACAAGTTAATCGCTTTTTGAATTACAGTTTCAAATGAGCCAGTCATTGCACCATTCGTTGTCACAACATCACAGCCACAGGCACGCGCTTCTTCGAGTTCTTTTGTTGCAACGTGCCCACAAAATGCAATGATTGGCGCGTCCGTGGTTTCTCGGATCAAATGAACAATATCGCTGATGTTCATGTCTTCTTTGCCAAGATCGAGCAATACAGCAGTAGGCGGGAACGCTTCAATTCTGCTGAGTAACCCAGATGGTCCAATTGCACCTTTGTATTGATACCCAGTTTGCTCACAAAGCCCCTTGAGTTTTGCGCCAAAGAACATGGAAGCAAGCGCGACGATATTTTGCTGTTCTGGCATCGTTCCATTCTAGCGGAGGACACCAAGAATGGCTTATTATTGACTCCAATTCCCCTGTGAACAGCATAGAATACGACGCATCATGTCAGATGAAACCACAACAGTTCCCATGCCAGTTTTTCCTGAAGTCGAGATGAACATCGTAACTCCCAAAGCCCCTGTGGTTGGGACAGTGGTAAAGTCAGAAGTGTGTTTGAAGGGCGGTCGAAAATCAGCAAGTTTTGTACGGCACGTTGAGATTGATGTAAGCGGCACGCCGCTCGAAGGAAAGTGTAGGGCAGGGCAATCGTTCGGTATAGTTGCTCCAGGAAAAGATGAGCGAGGTAAACCGCATAAGGTGCGGTTGTATTCTCTTGCCAGTCCGACCTGGGGCGAAGATGGTGAAGGTAAAATTATTGCGACGACTCCCAAGCGAGTCATCGATGAATACACTCCACAAAAAGATGGCGACGATGAAGGCCGGCATGACTTGTTTCTTGGAGTTTGCAGTAACTATATTTGTGATTTGAACGTGGGTGATGAAGTGCACGTGACCGGGCCAAGCGGAAAGCGTTTTTTGTTGCCAGTAGATCACAATGAACACGATTATATTTTCATGGCAACGGGAACAGGCATCGCGCCGTTCCGTTCGATGTGCAAGGAATTGTTTGAAAACCCAGACGGTCCAACAACAAGTCAAGTACACGTTGTCATGGGTGTGCCCTACACCACAGATTTGTTGTACGACGAATTTTTTGTAGCACTTGCAGAAAAATACGACAATTTTCATTACCACACTGCAGTTAGCAGAGAAAAGCAAGACGATGGTTCCAGAGGGTTGTACGTCGGGCAACTTGTCGAAGAAAAATACGAGGATGTCTTTGGCCCGATACTTTCAAGCGACCGCGGATTGATGTATATGTGCGGTTTAGTTGGGATGCAGTTTGGTATATACCAGTTGTTTGCTGAAAAAGGCATTACAGATGCGTACATGACGATCAAGGATGAATTGAAAGAAATTCCATTTGCAAAATGGAACAAAGAACAAATGCGGCGTTATATCAAGCCAACACATCGTTTGATGGTTGAAGTGTATTAACTTCACACGTGGAACAAAGCAAAGACAAAAAAGTGCTTTGGTGGATGGCAATTGTCGCAACTCTGTTAGTTGCATCTGTTGTCACCCTCGCCATTGAGTCCTATGCTGGAATTGTGCCTGTGTGGAAAGTGCTTTTGCCATTTGCACTTGGTTTTGTGGCGATTGGATTCAGTGCAGGGGTTTTATTAATCGTTTTAAAGTTAAGTAAGAAATGAATTTGTAGTACATAAGGAATCGGTCATGTTTTTATTGAAGTCTCTCTCCGTAGCGCTCTTTCTTTTATTTAGTAGTGCTCTTTCTTCTCAGGGATCTCAGGAAAATATAGAAGGTGCATTTTCTGTCGACCCTGTGCATTCAACCGCTATTTTTAGAGCCCATCATCTTGGGGCGGGTATGTTCTACGGTCGATTCAACGATGTGACGGGATCGATTGAGATTGTCGATGGAGTGCCATCGTTTGCTATTAAGATTGCAATTGACAGTGTCGATACCAACAGCGAAAAACTCGACGGTCATTTAAAAAGCCCTGACTTTTTTAATGCTGTTGAATTCCCAACGATGACGTTCAAAAGTAATACAGCAAAAAATATCGGTGATGAAAAATATGAGGTAGTCGGTGATATAACTGTGCACGGAATTACGAAACCGCTCATGGTCACTATGGAAAAAACAGGACAAGTGATAAACAGGCGTGGCGAAATGCTCGGTTTTGAAACGGAGTTTACGTTGACGCGTTCAGAATTCGGTATGGACTATGGCGTTGAGAGTGGCGCGCTGAGTGACAGTATAAAAGTGATTGTTGCCCTTGAAGCTGGTCGGAAGTGAGCCCAATTGAAATTGCCCAATTCGTCGGTATTCCCGTTGCTGTCGCCACGGGCATAATGCTGTTGAGTTGGTGGGCGCTGCCTTCGAAACGATTGCAACCACTTGGCGCGATTGTTGCTGTGGGCGTAGCATCCATGGTTGCGTTTGCTTTGCAAGAAGGTTTGCCCAGTCTTCCGCCAGCGCAAAAATGGCACTGGCTTGTGTTGACTGTTCTTGCTGTCTTTTTGTTCGCTTGTTTGTATACGCTCTTTCGAGCTTGGGACAAACTCGTCGTGTTGCAGGCACTCATTGCAGGCGTAATCGCCGCGGTGTTTATGCAGTTTCCGGGGCAAAACGATTTCTTCTACCGAGTTAGTATTCTATTGCTGGTGTTGCTAGTGAGCGTTGGTTTAAGGCGATTGACGATTCCTTCTTGGCACATGTACATTGTTGCATGGTCCGTTCTTGCTTGCCTTTCAATCCTCGCATTGCAAACGAGCTTTGCGAAACTCGCGTTTTTTGCTGGCGCAATGTCAGCAGTTTCTGCTGCGATGTTTGTACTGGGTTTGTTAAACCCCCGAGAAACAAAAAGTGTACAAACTGTTTTTGGCGTACTCATTGTCGGCTGTGCGATGTGTGGGTTGGCGTACGACCCTTCGCGCGCAGTACCGGTTGTTTCTTGGTTCTTGCCGATGGCTGGAATTACACTTGCAGCAATTACCTATTTTTTGTGCAAAGCAAAATATAAAGCAGCGTATTCGATTGCAACACTCGAACTCTGTGTAGTATGTTCTCTGATTTGGACGTTTCTGCAAGTCGCTCCACAAGATGAGATGTGGCCGTAATCTATTGGTTTACGTCATGAAGCAAAGTATACAACTTCACATCGACCACAAATGGTCCAAATGGAAGTACGGCACCGACGAGTCCCCACACAACCATTTTTGTCGAAAGCGGTATTTGTGATTTACCAATAAGAAACAGCATGACGAGCCCGAGGAATAAAAATCCGTGGATCATTCCTGCAATTGTTACAGCCAATGGTTGGTCGTAGTAATACTTCATTGGCATAGCAACGAAAAACAAAAAGAGGGTTGAAAGGCCCTCAATGATGCCAAGCCAGATGAGTACGAGTAGAAAGATGCGGTTGATTTTCATAGGTGTTATATTGTATCCATGAAAGTTAAGCCCAGAGAGTCAATCTTGTTAGTGGAAGATTTTGATGCCCAAATTGCTTGGTATTGCAACGTACTTGATTTTCATATAGTTAAAAATTACTTTGAACAGTATCACTATTGCGTACTTGAAAACGAAGCAAGCATAAAACTTGCAATTGGGCTTGCTTCAGACATGGGCGTGACTCTTCAGCCGAGAGAACACAACAGCGTCGTTTTACAATTTGAAGTGGAAGAGGTGCGCTCATTTTTGGCTTTTATAGAGGAAAACAAAGGAAAAATTGTCGCTCCAGCGATTCATAATGAAGAGGATGATTTTTGGTTTGGAAGTTTTGCCGACCCAGAAGGGAACGCGCATTGGGTTGTTGACGGGAACTGCCCGTAAACTGCTACAATTTAGTCTGCCTTAGGAGGTGCCATGAAATATGTAGTTGCAATTTTACTCGCTGTTGGTTGTTCGGTCATCGCGACGATGCTCGCCAAAATGCTCGGAGCGGAATCCGGTGGGGCTGGCGGCGGTGGAGTGGGCGCAACAGTCTCTGTTGTGTATCTCATGCAAGTCGATAAGAAGTCGAAGAAAAACGGGTAAAAAGACGCAGATGGCAAAAATATCTGTTCCAGAAGAGCAACAGCCGCAAGCTACGAATCAGGAGCCGAATGCAGCACTTGCTTCACTTGCACACTGGTCATTTTTGATTGGGTACGTTGTTCCCTTTGCAAGTTTGATAATTCCGTTGGTACTCTATAACACAACCGGAAAAGAAGATTCGTTTGTGAAAGAGAACGCAAAGAGAGACCTGAGCAAGAAGATCGTGGTAGAGAAC
>CAZURP010000020.1:7237-13455 GCA_964623715.1 uncultured Isosphaeraceae bacterium
AAAGGAAGCGCTTAATCTTTTGCTTTTTGCAATTATTTTAGGAATCGTATTTGCCATATTGATTTTTGTCATTATTGGCATTCCACTTCTGATATTGCTTGGTCTTTTTACGTTAGTTTTTCCAATTATTGCCGCAGTGCAAACGATGAGTGCTTTGCAGGGTGATGCCCCGTATAAATACCCAATCATTTTTCGTTTGATTTCATAAACATCTTGCTTTTTGCCATTCTTTGTATAGACTAAGAATGTGTTAATTCTTCGAACTGCAATGTTGCTTTTACTCGGTGTGAGCTCGCCACTCTCTGCCGACTACACGTTAACGGATTTTTTGCTGTGGGATTACCGTGATGCAGCTCCGGGAACAATCACGTTACCGAAATACCATGAATGGCTTGGTTCCTATTGCCAGGCAAATCCACCGCCACGGCTTATTCTGTACGTCACCGATCCCTGTAACCCTGATCCAAGTGGTACACAAGGGTGGCTGAAATTTTATGACCCAACGGCGGGCGTGACTGACTCGGATGGCAATCTTACGTTCGTTGGTTTTCTTAAAAATGTGCATGCACAGGTGAATGACGTGGAGCTATTAGTGGACCTCGCTTCGTTCTCAAATTCAGTCACGCCAAATCCAGCAAACAGTTGCTGGGGTGGCTCGCCTTCAGGCGATTCGCTTGAGCCAGCATGGTTGCCTGCTGCGTTTTCAAGATTGCCAAATGCAATGGGCTGGTTAGAAGCGCTTATGCAAAATGCACATTTGCAAAATGTAAACCCTATTCAAGCATTTGCGCTTGACCCAGAGGGCTCTGGCGGCACACCCGAATATGTCGACATCATGTTGTGGCTTGATAAGTACAAGGCAACGACTGCAAGTCCGCAAGTGCAAGCGCTCGACATTTCAATGACTCTTGCTTTTGAAGCGCACACACTTGTAAAAAACTGTGTTGCAGAATTGCCGACACCGCTTGCATCTTCATCCAATTGGCCAGCAAGTTTATGGACAAACATGCAGGGGAACTCTGGCGTTGCAAACTACTACGCACAAATACAACAAGGAAATGGTTTTTTACCCTGGCGGACAACTACAGAGCCACTTTTGCAACGCGCGTATTTGCAAGTGTACTCTGCTTGTGTTGCACAGCGAACGCCCGGAAGCGAAACCAGCGAGTTTTGGCGGTTCGCATCAGACAGCACGGGTTGTGATTGCAATGAATCAACAACGTACACAGTGCACGATAGCGCTTCTATTGCTTCAAACCTAGTGGATGTGATGCAACGAACGCCTGCGGCTTGTGGGATGGGATCAATTGAATCGAGTGTTTCTAATCAGGCGGTGACGCTTTCAGGAACAAATTCAATCATGCCATTTATGGAAGGGTACACTCGGTTGTTTTTAGAGGGTTCGGCTGGCTCAATTCCGAGTAGTGGTGATTGGAAATATATGGCAAGCGACCCGCCCATTGCAGATACAGCAACTGTTTCTGGGCCTGTGGAAAGTTCGAACGGTCAAAGCTTGCCGTACAGATACACGGAGATTTCAATTGATTTTCGCGCTCCTGAAATGACGGATAGTTCTCCAGACAGAATTATTCTAATGTTTAGCGCAGAGAAAAATGGTTTGCTTCCATTCTTTGGTTGGGGCACGCCCGGAAGTTTTTATTCCTTTATCGAAAACTTTTATAATTCTACCCAAGCAACTTCCGGCGCCACAACTGTATATATGGGTGGTAGTAGCGGACTGCCAGTTCCGCACAATCGATTTGGTTTATACGATTTGAAACAAATTTGCGACAACTGGGGACTTGGACCATACGGAACAATAGTCTGCGCTGGGGATGGTACGCAGGACGGAGTTGTGGACTTGAACGATGTTCTGCATTTAATTGGTTTGTGGGGTACAAGTGATCCGACTGCAGACCACAACGACGATGGCGCGGTTGATATGCAGGATTTGTTAGTACTACTTCACTCTTGGGGCGATTGTTAGTACAATAAAGAAAGAGCGAAGGAGGCTCCTGTTATGCAACCACACCGCGGAACAATGATTTTAGTGTTTGGTATTTTGGGATTGATAGTTTGTATGCCACTTGGCATTGTCGCGTGGGTGATGGGGAGCGGTGATCTCAAAAAGATGGATGCAGGCATGATGGACCCTGCAGGCAGAAGCAACACTCAAGTTGGGAAAATCCTTGGCATGATTGCGACATTGCTTGCAGTGCTTAGTTTTATCTTTGGAATATTACTATTTGCTGGTGCACTTGTTTTACCAGCCGTAGCAAACGCAGGATAATTTCTTGACCTGACGACCTAGTGTCAGTCGCTGAAAAATTCTTGATTGTTTTGTCTTGACTATTTGCCGAGAAGTTGTATGATGGACTGTGCATGAAGAGTAGGGCCACGCGCCCTCACCAACCTGCTTGCCCAAGTAAGGTGGTGTTTGGAAGTTCTTTGTTTTGAACTTCAACATGCGGCAACTTTCCTAGTTGCAAAAGAGTGGGCCTTGCAGTCGAAAAGACGCAGGAGGTTTCGGATGTCAAAAGGACACAAAGAAGAATTTACAAGGCCAAAACTTGTCTCATGGGAAGAATTTATTCGAGTTTCAGGTGGGCAGGCGCCAGGACTTATGATAAGTACAACTCCAAGAGCTCTTGCACATGTACCTGCAGAGTATGTTGCACACGTTCCGGTGATTTTGGAACGCCCTAAGGGAAGGGGGCGAGGGTATCAAGAACTTATATGTATACAAGACGATCTTGGCGTTGAGTGGAAAGGCGAATTTCAAATTGTGTACAACATTCTTAATCTTGTTGCCGACTTGGAGAATAAAGATATTGAGATTCGCTGGAGGAGCTTACTCTACGGCAAAACAGGCACGCATCCATCGGCTTGGGACAAAGAAAGTTGGTCGAGGCAAGGGTACGCAACAGTATTGTCTCATTTTCCTGGAATAAGATGCGAAGTTGGGTATCGCGATGGTATGTGTTCGGGGTATTGGTACGACTATTACATCTATGCGTCGCATTCTAACTGGATGCTCTCTTGTTTTGAAACAGTTGAGTATGCATTAGAGCAGTTGTTAGAGAGGAGCAGCAATGCTGGGGCATAATGTTCGTAAGCCGAAGTGTGTTGTTTCCCCTTGTTGTGAAACTTACGCTCATTGGATTGAAATGAAAGTGCAGTTGCGAAGGAATCACCAGAAGCACGTTAGGCGGAAAGCACGCCTTCGTGAAAAATTGAGTAAGATGAAACAACACGACTAACGACAAATAGAAAGGGACAGTATGTTTGAAGAACGAGAAAATGCATTTGAAGCGAAGTACGCACACGACCAGGAGTTGCGATTTAAGTTAATTGCGCGCCGAAATAAACAACTCGCACTGTGGGCTGGAGAGATACTCGGAAAAGAAGGGGATGCTGTTGATGATTATGTGCTTGCCGTTATCAAAAGCGATTTTGAAGAATCCGGCGACGACGATGTCATGCGTAAAGTCGCAGGGGATTTAGCTGGAACAGAGATTTCCGAGCACGACGTTCGAGTGAAGATGGACGCCCTGCTGGGTGAAGTCATGGAAGCTGACGGGTAAGTTTTCTATTCTTGTTGATTTGTGATTTTCTGCACCTCTTTTTGCAGCGTTTCTACGCTGGGAAGGTAGAGCATATATTTAGACGCAAAGAGTTGTTGCTTGTCGTGTAGGATTGAGTAGCGAGCAATTGTTTCGTTCTTCTGCGCACAAAGAATGAGACCGATTGTAGGCAAGTCGCTTTCAGTCGCAACAAGATCGTCAAACATTCGTACGTAACTATCCATCTGTCCAACATCTTGGTGAGAAAGTTTGCCCGTTTTGATATCAATGAGTAGATAGCACTTGAGGATGCAGTTGTAAAAGACTAGGTCGATGTAAAAGAATTCTTCGTCAAATTGCATCCTTCGTTGCCGGCCGACAAAAGCAAACCCTTTACCAAGTTCAAGTAGGAATGCTTGTAAGTTCTGTATGATCGATGTTTCCAAAGTGCTCTCATGTACAGACGCATGCTCCTGCAAACCTAAAAAGTCAAGCATGTATTCGGTTTTGATCATATCTGCAGGCGATTCAATTTCTTGCCCTTGGCTTGCAAGTTGAAGCATTGCATCCGGCTCTGGGTCGTGTACTAATCGCGCAAACAGGTGCGTGTTTATTTGGCGTTGGAGATGTCTTTTGCTCCAACCTTCTTTGGCTGCTTCAGTCTCATAGAATTTTCGTTCTAACTCATTACCGACGCGCATTAATATTGCGTAGTGTGTCCAACCTAAATTAGGGTAAAACCCCATTGTTTGAGCTGTCTGGGTGCTCACCAATTCCCCAGCCGGTGGTTGGGGAATTGGATTTTGCTCCAAAATTGATGGAGTTCTATTCGAAAAAATCGTGAAAAATCTTCGAAAATACTCAATGTTTGTTACAGAATACCTCTACCGTACTGCTCGGTCAATTGTTTGGACAGTGTTTCTATTACTTGCTTGCCGTAGCCAGCCCGATGTTCCCCTTGCTGGATTTCCTCAACAATTTCTTTGCCGATAAGCCAGTACGCAAGAACCATTTGTGAATTTATTGCTCGCGCTGTATTGGTTCTCGCATCTTCAAGAATGGATGCTACTTTTTTAAATAAGTTATTGTGCTGAAAGTTTTTAAGTTCACTCATGGTTGGAATACTAGCCATGCACACTGACGACATAGTGTCACGTCAAGTGGGTGTATCGAAACGAAAAATGTTGAATTTGTGTGAAGGCATCTTTCCTAAATATTCGCAGGTGGTATAATACGCACGTTGACCATTTGGGGTCGATGGAAAATTTGAATAAAAATTGGTGAGTAATGTCAGGGCGGACGATGTGTCCATGTAGTACTTGTGTAGTACTTGCACTGAGCGCAACGTCGAATGTCGCTTGCCAATTATTTATAGTGTTTTGTGGTGTCTAGTAATACTTTTTGTAATGCAAATGTCTAAAGGAGGACGCGTATGGAAAAGAAACGAGTTTCGGTAGGAATCGCACCAGATGACCTTGGTGTGGGAGATTTTGTGGCTGTAGTCGAGCCTAAGATGAAAACGCGCAAAGAGCGCATGGTGATGGGTCGCGATGAAGACGGCGATCCGATTGTTATTAATGTTCCTCAAAGGCAGCAAGCCCCTTCGGCGGGGATTCCGCACAAAGTGCTGGGTATATCGTGGCCTTGGGCAGTGTTTGGCGTGTTAGTTCCTGGCGGAACAGTGGATGGGCCAATCATTCACGACCTTCGCAAGATCAAGTGTATGCGCCTTGATGCAAGTTACGTGGACGCTATTAAAGCGTTCGAGAAACCAGAAGCTGAGAAAAAAGCCGAAGAACCAGAAATGCCATTTTAAAGGAGTGCGCAACTATGAGTAAAGAAAACAAACAAGCAAAAACAACAGACAAAGCGACTGACATCACGATGATTTTGGATCGGTCTGGGTCGATGGGTCATATACAAGAGCAAGTCATTCGAAGTTTTAACGGCTTCCTGCAAGAACAAAAAGCAGTTGAGAGCAAGGCTTTCATTTCGCTCTTCCAATTTGATGACCAGTACGAAGTCAATTACGAGGGCGTGGATATTCAAAATGCGAACGAATTGAATGCGCAAACATATGAACCGCGCGGAATGACTGCGTTGAACGATGCAATTGGCCGCACAATCGTGAGCATGAAAAAGCGATTGAAAAACACAAAAGCGAACGTCGTTGTAGTCATTACGACTGATGGCATGGAAAATGCATCGAGTGAATTTACGCGAACCCAAATTCGTGACATGATTCAAGAGTGCGAAGAAAAACTCGGCTGGAAGTTTATGTATCTTGCAGCGGATGATCAGTCGTTCGAAGAATACGATGGAATGGGTTTAGATCACAAGCGATCTTTCAAAACAGGCAGGGGGCAACGTGGGTACGAAAACGCCGCAGATGTCCTGTCGTGCAAGATGGCAATGTTCCGCGGAAGCGGTGACGCTGCTGACCTTGACTTCACTGAATCAGAACGCCAAGAAGCAGAAGACCTCGGCGACGAGTAAGCCACTGGCACTGCCAGTGATTAAGTAGTCCTTATGTAGAGTGGGCGGGTAGTAATACCCGCCTGCTCTTTTTTTGTTACTTCAGCCGAATGCCGAACCGTCGAAGCATTCGCTTTTCGACGCGCCAAAAATAAATGCGCTGCCCAGCGACTGTTCCAA
>CAZURP010000021.1:0-4373 GCA_964623715.1 uncultured Isosphaeraceae bacterium
AATACTTTTCTCGATCCGTTCCAAGATCCTGAGAAAGATGGGTATCACATTCTGCAATCGCTTTCCGCAATTTCCGAAGGAGGGCTTTCAGGGCTTGGGCTTGGAAACGGAATCCATAAATTTGGCTACCTTCCTGAAGACACCACAGACTTTATTTTCTCAGTTATCTGCGAAGAGCTGGGCTTATTCGGTGCACTCGCGGTTGTTTCTTTATACATCGGACTTGCCGTTCTTGGAATACACGTAGTAAAAAAGGCTCGCACTGCTTTTTATCAACTTTTCGCTCTGGGTATTGTGGTCACAATAGGATTGCAAGCATCAATCAACGTGCTTGTTGTGACGGCGCTTGTTCCAACGAAAGGCATTGCGCTGCCATTACTGAGTAATGGCGGAACGGGGTGGCTTTTGACCGCTTTTTGCATTGGTCTCATCGATGCGATTGACAGAAATGCATCGGCAAGTTCAACTGTACAGCATGCAATCGCACCAACAGCCCATGCCTAAAGTTCTTATCGCAGGTGGTGGTAGTGGTGGTCATGTTGCACCGGCGATTGCTGCGGGCGAATCGCTTATCGAACAAGGAGCAGGTGTGCTACTTGCACATTCAACTCGCAAGATTGACAAAGATATGGTGGAACCAACGAACTTTGATTCGGTTGTTCTTCCAGCACGCCCACTCGCGCTAAAGCCAATTGGGTTTCTAAAATTTTGTGTTGGTTTTTGGAGATCGTCAAAGAAAGTGCAAAGGCTCATTCAGGAAAATGATATATCGTGCGTGCTTGCGACGGGTGGTTTTGTCGCAGCACCAGCACTACACGGTGCACGAAAAGAAGGTTGCACAACAGTGCTACTCAACCTTGACGACCCTCCCGGTAAAGCAAACAAACTTGCCGTCCGCTGGGCAGACGTTATTCTTTCAACAGTGGAGTGTGCATTAAAGAGAGCGGAACGCATCCCTCCTCCGCTGAGAAAGTGTGTAACTACCACAAAGAGTTCTAAGGAGTGCAAACTACAATTTGGACTTGATCCGTACAAAATGACGCTGCTCGTTACAGGTGCGTCTCAAGGCGCATCGACGATGAACGAGTTACTGCCCGAACTTGCGAACTTGCACAGCAATGCGTTTCGCGGGTGGGAAGTGTTGCACATTGCGGGAAGCGCGCACGTTGACAACGTACGTCGCCGATGGGCTGAGGTAGGTATTCCTTGCAAGGTGGTTGGCTTTACACAGGAGATGGGGAACGCGTGGGGCGCAGCTGATTTAGCAGTTACACGCGGTGGTGCGAACACAATTGCTGAAATTGCCATAAATACAGTGCCATCCATTGTATTGCCCTACCCGTACCATCAAGATGACCACCAGAGGACAAATGCTGAACCTCTTGAAAAACTTGGCGGGATACGAGTTATCAAAGATCATGTCCATCTTGGGGAGAATATCAAAGACGCAGGTTCCACAATCATCGCGCTCATGCATGACCACCATGCGCGTTTTTCAATGCGCCAAGCGATGATTAACCACCCTGCCCGCAACGGTGCAACCGCCCTCGCGGCCGCCTGCCTCCAACAATGGTTCTGAAAAACTTGGCTCTGAGACGCATTAATTGGGGTGTAACTATAATTAATGCGTTTTTAGGTGGAAAAAGTGGGAAAAGTTAGTATTCTTAAGGTGAGAAAGATGACTGAGCAAAGAAGCAACCTTGATGCGAGGTGTGTTGTGTTAGTGCCACTTGAACGCGCTGATGCTGCGAGCTCTGTCATCGACAAATTTAATCTGCAAGCTTCCATAGAACATCAAGCGCCACTTGCAATGGCAGAGTTATGCCTGCATACAAAACACTTTCAACTCAACCAAGCCTGGGTTGGATCGCAAAAAAAAGCGCATTTAGTTCTCATTCATACACAGGGAATGCCCGGCGTCGAGGAAATGGTCCACGCCATTCGTTCGTATCTTCCTGACACCACCATCTCTGAACTTCGTGATGGTCGGCTTGATGCAGTCGATAATTACCAAGCGACACTCGACGCATTGCATGATATTCCAATTGTGCATGCAGAACAAATTGATGCTGATGAGTTGTCCATGCTCCTCGATAATAAAACGCAGAAGGCAGAAGAATGACAAACACTCGAAAAACCAGAGGTTCGTGCATTTTTGTTGGGGAGTTCTCCGACTCATTGCTGAATGAAATGGAGCAGCCATCAACAAAAGTAAAAAATATATTCGAAGCCATTGGCGAACTTGCTACCTGCCGCTCATCCTCGCTGATCGAAGCAGTTGTGTTACATGAAAAAGGCATCAAGTCAAATCCAACTGCGCACATTGATGCATTGCGCAGAGTGGATCCAACTTCAGTGATAGTCGTAGCGAGCAAAGACACCAACTACACTTCTGCGGATGTAAACGTGCCAATGACAGCGGATTCCGCTCACGTCGCATCAGCAATTTCCCACGCAAAATCTGATGCTTCATCGCCTCCGATTCCAAATGACGTCGACCTTGATGAAGTGCTCGGTATTTCTGATGAAACCAAAATCGAAAAAGACGCTTCCGCTCTTGGAGATGTTGATCTAGTGCGCTCACTCATGCATGCTCCGGCAAGTTTCAAGAAGACGCTCGTGGATCTCTTGAAAGAACAAACCAGTTGGGCGTACTGTGAGATTATTGATGACCCAACTTCTGCTCCAGAGACCGCGACAACTGCGCCACTTCGCTATGGCCATGAAGAACATGGCTTTCTCGCAACCATTGGCGCGACGGCAGATGACTTATCCCGGTGGGCAAGGTGGGCGGCTTGCTGGTTGGACCTCTCCCGAAGACAACAAAACTTAAAACTTCTCGCGTATCGAGACGAATTATCCGGAGCATGGAACAGAAGGTTCTTGCACACTTGCCTCGCACGCGAGTTGAAAATTGCTCGCGAAAATCGAAGGCATCTTACTGTCATGATTTTCGACATCGATGATTTTAAACATTACAACGACCGGTGGGGACACGATGCGGGAGATGAGATAATTCGAGAACTTGTCAAAATTCTTCGGACTATTATTCGTAAAGGTGATCATGTTTGCCGAATTGGCGGGGACGAGTTCGCTGTTTTGTTCTGTGATCCTGAACCACCGCGCGAGCCTGGCTCAAACCACCCCACTACCATTGAGATTCTCGCTAAACGTTTCAGAGAACAAGTTCGCAAGGCGCATTTTCCAAAACTTGGCGTAGAAGCAACAGGCGTACTCTCCATTTCTGGTGGCCTCGCCACATTCCCGTGGGATGGGATGGATGTTGAAGCAATCTTGCTAAAAGCCGACCAACGACTTCTTCATTCAAAGAGGCAGGGGAAAAATTCTATCACAATTGGGAACGATTCCTAATTCTTCTTGCATTCTTGAACAAAGTACAAATGTACCGACTAAGTAGTAGATGCGCCGAACCCTAATTCTTTCAGATATTCACTTTTGTAAACGAAGTTCAACAGTCAAAAATGTCGAACAGTTACGACCATTATGGAAAGGATACGATGCGCTTGTTCTCAATGGGGACACATCAGAACTCCATTGTGCAAAACATTCAGAAAAAGCTCGCATTGCAACCGAAAAACTCGCCCAGTTGACAAACGAAGACGGGGTGGAACTCACTCTTATTTGTGGCAATCATGACCCGACGATTAGTCAAGTTGAACACGCATGGTTTTGCGACAAAAAGGTTCTGGTTTTTCATGGGCATGCACCTATTTATGGGGGAGCGCCTTGGAGTTGGCGATACACTCACTTCGCAAATACGTTCAACAAGCAAATTGAAGCGACCGGCGATGGATTTACTGAGCAATTGCTCGCCGTAAGAGAAGCATCCATTCAATCTGCCACTGGAGCCTTCAATGAACACAGACCTTCAAAACGTAAAATGGTGTCATTCGCGATCCCTGCAATTTTTAAAATTCTGCTCTGTTGGAAAAGGTACCCAACACTCGTCAGTGACTGGGCAGACACATTTGCACCTACAGCTACTATCATTATTACTGGGCACACACACCATGCAGGCATCTGGCATCGTGATAATAAAATAATTATCAATACAGGTTGTTTTGGATTCCCCTCTCATCCACGAGCAGTCGAAATCACCGACGAAAAAATCACTGTGCACAAAGTGATTAAGAAAAAAGATGCTTACGCTCTAGGGCGAGTGTGCGCATTTTGGAAAGCTCTGTAAGCCCTACTTCTCAGTGGACAACCGAGTTCCTTTTCGATAATACTCGATGCAGCAACAAGCGCTTCCAAATCAATACCTGTTTCAATTCCCATGCGGTCTGCGAAAAAGACTAAATCCTCTGTTGCAATATTGCCCGCTGCACCAGGAGCATACGGACAACCACCGA
>CAZURP010000021.1:4383-13353 GCA_964623715.1 uncultured Isosphaeraceae bacterium
AAAACCCTCGGCTCCATTCCGCCCCGCCCCCCCCGCCCAATCCCCACACCCCCCGCGCCCCCCACATCACGCCCCAAACCACACGACTCCGCACTGCATCGCCTCCCAAGCACAAGCAAGTGCAGTCCCACGAGTGTCGTGCAGGTGCATCACTGTTTTTTCTGGTGAAAGAACTCCATCGAGTGTATCGAATAATTTTCGAATATCCTTCGGAACTGCAATGCCGATTGTTTCACCAAGTGCAATTTTTTGAATACCAATGTCTGTCATTCGCTCTGCTACATATCGAACCTTTTGCATATCGATTTCACCTTCATACGGCCATGCAACTACGCAAATGATCTACCCACGATCGGCGACTCCACACGACATCGCGTGCTCGACAATTGGCTGAAGGCGTTTTAATGCTCCATCGATAGAGGTATTCGTGTTCTTTTCACAGAACGTTTCACTTGCCGCTGTCAATACAGAGATTTCATCTACCCCAGAAGCAAGAGCCCTGTTCCAGCCACTCTCATTTGGAACAATTGCAGTGTAAACAACTCCATCTGCTCTGTTTAATCCTGCAAATACTTCGTCTGCATCAGCCAACTGTGGAACCCAATCCGGGTGTACAAATGCCGATGCTTCGATGCAATTCAACCCCGTCATTGAGAGTGCATTGATGAAGGAAATCTTTGCTTCCGTCGAAATTATTTTCGTTTGATTTTGCAAACCGTCACGAGGTCCCACTTCTGTAATTTCTATTTTTCTTGGCCAATTTGTCATAACGGTTGCACTATCCCTTCAACAACATTTGTTCCAACATGCATAAATACCCTTGCCCCTTGAGCATAACACTTCTTGCCGACCATCGCAATCACTGCAGGAACCGCACCACCCATGGGACTCATCGCACTTGAAGTAACAACACCAACTGGTGTTCCATTTGTTGTGTTGTCAATCCAAATTTGTGCGCCTGAAACAGGAAGGTCATCAGATTGCATTTGTATTTGCACCACTTGCTGTTTGGGTTTTCCTAGCGATTCCATTCTCGCGATAACTTCTTGTCCAAGGTAGCAACCCTTATCAAAACGGACTCTAGATGAGAGCAAACTCGTTTCATGCGGCAAGTTATTTGTGTCAAAATCAATCAAAAACAAGGGGGCGTGTCGCTCCACTCTTGCCATGTTCAGTGCATACCAGCCAATCGGATGAACATCCGAATGCATAAGTCTTTCCCAGACTGAATGTACATTCTCAGGTGAATCCATTATTGCGACCCCAACAATGCCAAGTAAGCCCGTTGGCAAGGGATGCACATCTACACCCTCAAGCGAAATGTCTTTTGCTTGTGGCCCCACGCACCAAATCCAATGTATTGAATCGGTGCGATTAACAATTTCGACTTCTTCCATGACGACGTAAGACGTAATATGATCACACAGCTGTTGGACAACATTAATATCAACATCAAGTAACACTGCATCTTTACACACGCGCACAATCACATCTGCAACAATCGTCCCTTTTCGGCTCGTGATGAATGCGAGAAGTGCTTCGCCTTCTTTCATTTCGTTCACTTTTTGCGTCGTTAATCTCCCGATGCACTCCAATCGATCAGGTCCCGTCAACTCAATTGTCCCGCGGCACGGTGCATCAAATGCGCCACTTGCTTTTTGAATTGCCGCATACTCAAGTTCAACTACACCAGTTGTTGCGACGACAAAACAACCATCCTCCCCCCACCCTAAGAACTCCGTCATTGGCTTTGACTCGTACGAGCCTATCGCAGCACCAACGCGCTGTTCATGCATGTCGGAAGTTTCAATTGCGCGTTCGTAGGATTCTAATTTGTAATGAAGTGGTGAAGGAAATGTCATGCTTGTATGGTGCTTTTTGTCGCGGTAACCAATTGTGAAAATAGATTTTGCCCTAAAAGGACGTTTTCAGTTCGCTCAGGATGCCACTGTACTCCAACATACCAGTTTTTCGAACCATCGCGTACCCCCTCGATGATTCCATCTTCTGCCGTTGCAACAACAGTTAATGAACCAACGTCGGATAACGCTTGATGGTGGTTGGTGTGCACGATGCCTTCGCCGAATTCCCCGTGGATCGCATGTTCGCCATCCTTATGTAGAGAAGCGAACGGCTCCAATAAATCTTGCTCGAGCGACCCACCTGCAAGTAGCCCCATCCACTGCATACCCAAACAGACACCGAGTACTGGAATATCAGGCAACTCCTGCAACACGCCAAGCAAGGAGGTTTCAAATGTTTGCCGATTTTGCTCAACTGGCGTTGCCTTGGGATGCGTCGGGATATTCCATTGCTCCATGATTGGATCATCACCTCCAGAAAAAACGAAGCCATCACAAATCGTAAGGTAATTGGATTCTTGCCCTAAAATCGGAGGTAAAAGAATCGGAATTCCACCTCCACGATGCACGGCTTTTGCATACCCCTCAGAGACTCTATGGCGGTTTTTGTGCTGATCTGCGGTGATTCCTATGATTGGAAGTGACATTCTGTGCAGGATACACTCCTTTTCTCCGCTTGCCGAGAAGTTCGTTGGTTTGTACAATACCACGTTCTCGTCGCCCCTTCGTTTGGGGCTACTCACGTATCCACGACGAAAGGACCCACACCATGGGAAACAACCGAGACTACAGTCGACCACAAGCAAAGACGTACCTTAAAACAGATAACCGAGACCGGAAATACGTTGACTACAAGTCAGCGGAAGAACTCCGACGTCTTATGACACCAAACGGAAAAATTTACTCACGTAAACGTCTTGGTACATCCGCGAAGGAACAACGCATGGTTGCACAAGCAATCAAACGAGCACGATTCATGTCGTTGTTGCCGTTCACTTCCGGAACAATGTAAACAACACATTGCTGAAAACTTATTTTTGTTTTGAGAACACTCTATTCGTTAATCGAGTGAAGAATTTTCCGATGGACTCCCAAATTAATCGGGAACGAAGTCGTCGAAGATCGTTATCGAGTGGGTCTTGAAGCAACCCACGTTTCACCCAACCCCACGCACTCCGATATCTGTTGTTCTTCACAGATGCAAGCGCGAGATTGTGCATCGATGCGATGCACGTTGCGTCGAGTCGAAGTACTTTTCTGCTCACACTCGCGCCATCATCAATGCGACCACTTGCAAAGAATGCAACCGCGAGAAGGCGAAGGCATGTAATTTTCAATGGATTCGCATCGTCAAGAGTCGTACGAAGCAACTCTAGCTGCGTGGCACATAGAACAGGTTCGCCTGCTGAAAGAAGTAACTCCGATATATAAAGTTTTTCTTCTGCTGTCGGCTCAGGCGTAGAAGTATCTTGCATTTGCTCAAGATATTCCTGCAAATACGGACGTGCTGCAGACGGGCGATCCATCGCAAGTAATGTTTGACCAAGGCGCAATCCAGCTGTTGGATGGCTTGGGTGTAACCGACGAACTAAACCCCAAGCGAGAAACGCTTCCTCAAACCTATCTTCGTTCAGCGCAAACTGTCCTGCACGAATATGTGCATCGATGTTTGCGGGTTCAAGTTCTAAAACTCTGTGTATGCATATGAACGCTTCGCTTGTTCGCCCAGATTCTTCAAGTACATCTGCGTGTAAAAGTAACGCTGGGACGTTTCCAGGATCATCTCTGAGTTCTTGCAAAAGAATCTGCGATGCGCGCTGATTTTGCCCCGTTGCTACTAGACCACCAGCGAGTCGCAGGCGACCGCCTTCAATTTCTGAATCTATTTTGATTGCTTCATTTGCACACCAGACTGCACGATCACCTAAACCTCTTGCAAGCAAACTACCGCTCATCGCAACGAGTACGTGTGCACCTTGTTCTCCAAGGGCATCTTGTGCCATGTAAAACGAAGTTTCAGCAGAATCGTGGTCTTCATTCGAAGCATGCGCGTCAACGAGCATTGCCCATGCGTGTTCTATTGTTGCGTCAAGTGTAAGCACACGCTCAAACCAACGGATTGCATCTGAATACCGCGCGAGTCGCAAACACGTAGCGCCTGCTGCAAGTTGTGGGCCAACAACATCTTCAAGCAATCGAGACGCTTGTTCAAAACTTGAGAGCGCTTCTGCATCTCGTCCAACACGCTCAAGCGTTATTCCAAGATTAAAATGCCAATCGCCCTGGTCGGGGTCAATCTCGAGGGCTTTGCGCAACTCCGCCTCAGCGTCGGCCCACTTGCCACGCTCAAACATTTCCAACGCCCGATCCGCAAATTGTTCAGCATCTTGCCAGTTATTCATAGCAGTTGCATATTGTATGTCGAAAGCATAAATGAGTCACTAGAGATTCCCTTGTTTCTATCGATAATCGCATACACTGCCTGTTAATCAATGAAAAAAGCACCCTGGCACAACTATTTCTTTCTCGTAGTACCCCCTATCTCCATTGGGTTATATTCTTGTGAAGCACCACCCAAAGAGACGACGGAGCCGTGGCCAGTCCAGATTACGCAAACCTCAGAAACTGCTGCTCCTACTCTTCAAAAAAAACATGCAGAACCAGAAAATACTGACCAAGCGGAGGTTGATCATCTCCGCCTACGCTTAGTTGAAGCATATACAACCTATTGGCCACTCATATCATCAGAGCATCAGCACGCGCAGCTTCCAGATGTGCTTGGTGATTCGATGGATGCACTACGCGTGTTTGGGGTCGAGCGCGTTGGCGTGTTCCTTCGAGATGGCGAAGCAACGGAAGAAGAATTGCAATTAGTCGTTGATCGGCTCAACGATAAAAGCCCGAGTGTGAGACTTGCAGTAGCAAAACTTCTCGCAGAAATACATGTTCCTGGATTACGCGAACATGTCGCAAAATCACTCGCAACTGAGTCGGATAACAATGTCGTACAAGAAGAATTGGTCTACTTCCAAACGAATCCACATATAGATGCAATCAAACCAACAACGACACGATTATTGCAAAATCCAAATGGAAACGCTGGAGAAACGCTCGTTGCGTTACTCAAACATATTCATGTAGACCAAAGCACTGCGCACGAAATTCTCGAAGCAACAAAACGCGCTCGACGTGTAAGTGATTCTCCATCGCTCATCACTATTGAGGCGATGCTTGGAAGCAGGACAACAAAAGAACGACTCGTCTATCTGCTAAACAGCAACAACGAACTCATTCGCATTGCTGTTGCCGAGGGATTTGCTTCCTCAGGTTTTGCTGAACCTCTCATTCGCAGAGCAAATGACCCAAGTATGTATATGTACGCGCTTGCCGCACTTCAAAAAAAATCGGGGTTAGACTCATTTCAACAACTCCTCGAACTTCGTGTGCCAGATGACTCGAACTGGGACGCCGCCGCACTTGAAATTGCTACTTCTCTGAGCACAACCGACTTAGTGAGGGTGGATGACATACTCGAGCGTAAGGAAGAACTTGACGACCTACGCTTAGCTATCCTTTCCACCGCTTGGAGAAACTCCCATGATAAGTCTGTTGGCGACAAGAAAGCAATTGCAAAACGCATTGTCCCGCTTATGATTGAATTCAACGATGATGTTGGTGCGTTGCAACTTCTCAACGAATTTGACGACTCGGTACATGACGACGACATCCTTGCGCTCCGTTTTACCGCCGCCATTAATGCTCTCTCCTGGAGCGATGCCGCCGATGCTAGGCCCGAGCCAGCCGTTTGGATTTCCGCTTGGGAAAAAATGATAGACCAGAACCCCGCAACCGCAGAAGCAATCAAAAAACAAATACTCCAACGCTACCGTGATCAGTTAAATCCAGAGCAAATGGAACTCCTTGGCATTACGAATGACGATACACTGATTGAAGAACCCACGCAATAAACGAGAAAACCAATGGCAACAAGACAACAAAGAACACGGATTGAAAAAGATTCCATGGGCGAAATGGAAGTTCCTTCGAACGCTCTTTATGGAGCAACGACGCAACGCGCTGTCATGAATTTTCCCGTTTCGGGGAGACCCCTTCCGCCTGCCATCATTTATGCGTTTGCTTTACTGAAGCGATCCGCGGCAGTTGTAAACACCAAACTTAAACTTCTTGATTCATTTCAATCCAGTCTCATTATCAATGCATGTGACGAAGTCATGGAAGCGCTTGACAACCCTGACACCATTGTCGCGATGATGAAGCACTTCCCAATCGATGTATTCCAAACCGGTTCGGGGACTTCGACAAACATGAACATGAATGAAGTCATTTCAAACATTGCCTGCAAAGAAGCCGGTGGGAGAATTGGTTCTAAAGACCCCGTCCACCCAAACGACCATGTCAATATGGGACAGTCCTCGAACGACACTTTCCCGACTGCAATGCAAATTGCTGCCTGCAGAGAAATCCGAGAATGCCTAATCCCAGCACTGAAGGGATTACGGAAAAGTTTAAAAGTAAAAGTTAAAAAATGGGATAAAGTTGTAACCATCGGCAGAACGCACTTAATGGATGCTACTCCCGTTCGAATGGGTCAGATTTTTTCTGGATACGAAGCAGCAATTGAAAATGGGATCCGCCGTGCAGAGCGTGCGATGATGCGTCTTGCTGAGAACATGCCTATCGGTGGAACAGCCGTAGGAACAGGCATTAACACACATCCAAAATTTGCCTCGATGGTCTGCCGCGAACTCACTCGCGCGACAAAAGTTTCTTTCAAAGAAGCAAACAATCACTTTGAGGCTCAAGCAACAAGAGATTGCGTTGTGGAGGCACACGGCGAACTAAAAACCATTGCCACTTCTATTTCTAAAATTGCAAACGATATACGTTGGCTTGGCTCTGGACCGAGATGTGGGCTGTTTGAGCTAACGCTTCCTGCGGTGCAACCCGGCTCATCAATCATGCCAGGAAA
Source organism: uncultured Isosphaeraceae bacterium (assembly GCA_964623715.1). GTDB lineage: Bacteria > Planctomycetota > Phycisphaerae > Phycisphaerales > SM1A02. Next base: position 11,236 of record CAZURP010000021.1, read on the forward strand.
AGTCAACCCCGTGATTTGCGAATCAGCGATGCAAGTCTTCTGCCAAGTTGTAGGAAACGATGTAGCAATTACGACTGGTGCAAGTGGAGGCGTCGGCTCGATTCTGGAGTTAAACCTTTGTATGCCAATGATTGCTGAACGGTTGACTGAATCAATCATGCTCTTAACGGGCGCCTCTTCAATTCTTGATGAGAAATTGATTCAAGGCCTTGAAGTCAATGAAGAAATTGCAGAAGGCCTTGTTGAAAAAAGTTTGATGGTTGGAACAATCCTCGCGCCAGTTATAGGTTATGACCAAACTTCCAAACTCGCAAAAGAAGCGTTCAATACAGGTGAAACCATTCGCGATATAGTCCTAAGAAAAGGGTTACTTGAGGAAGAAGAACTCGATGGATACCTCAACTTCAGAGAAATGACTGAACCGCATGCATAGATCAGCATGGAAGGCTTCGATTGGGCATGAATGATACGAATCGTGCATAATGCATCTAAATCATGGCACTGAAACCAATAGTTAAGAAAAATTTAGGCCTCTTTGGTGTATACGCACTCGCCACGGGCGCAACACTAAGTAGCGGTTTTTTCTTATTGCCTAGTTTTGCAACTCAGATTGCTGGACCAGCGGTTGCTCTCTCCTACTTGATAGCTGGCTTACTGTTAATCCCACCTATGTTGAGTAAAATTGAACTAGGCACCGCAATGCCTCGGTCTGGTGGTGAATATTATTTTCTCGACAGAAGCTTAGGGCCAATGGTCGGAACGATCGGTGGTCTTGGAATATGGTTAGCACTTCTCTTAAAAATTTCTTTCGCGCTTGTTGGTATGAGTGCATATATCCAGCTTTTTTTACCTGAGGGCACGAATGATTCCATCTATACATTCATCGCAGTAGGACTTGTGGTGTTCTTCGGAGGACTAAACCTCCTTGGAGCAAAGAAAACCACTGCCTTTCAGATTGTATTAGTCGCTTCGCTTCTCTCATTACTCCTTTGGTTTCTCACAGCGGGCAGTTTAGAAATCAAACCGGTTCATTTTTCTGGTTTTTTCGACAGCGGCTCCCAAAACATTCTCTCGGCTGCTGGTCTCGTTTTTATTAGCTACATTGGAGTAACAAAAGTAATCAGTGTCGCTGGAGAAATAAAGAATCCTGAACGCAACTTACCACTTGGCCTCTTCCTTGCGATAGGTACTGCTGTTACTGTTTATATAGTTGGTTTGCTTGTTATGGTTGGTGTTGTGGGCACAGAGGCACTTAGTATGAGCGGTAAAGAGATAAACCTCACGCCCGTTTCGACTGTTGCACAAGCAATTACTGGTTCAAATGCAGGATTATTCATAATGGCGGTTGCTGCAATAATCGCATTTCTTTCTGTAGCAAATGCGGGAATATTAAGTGCATCACGATACCCACTTGCAATGAGTCGAGACCACTTACTTCCAAAGACTCTTCGAAAAGTTGATTCCAATGGCACCCCCGTGATTGGAATAATTCTTTCCGCATCACTCATCATAATCATCATTTTGTTTTTAGATCCACTAAAGATTGCTAAACTTGCAAGTGCTTTCCAGTTACTTATTTTTTCAATACTTTGCCTTTCCGTCATTGTCATGAGAGAGACGAAACTCAATTCGTACGACCCTGGATTTAGAGCTCCTTTCTACCCTTGGCTGCAGTTAATCGGATCAGCAGCGTGCATCACAATCATCGTTATGATGGGGTGGCTCCCAGTCGTTTTCTCTGCCGGGATCGTTGTCGTAGGAATCGTTTGGTACTTTGCCTATGCACGTAGGCGAGTTGATAGGTATGGTGCTATTTACCACATTTTTGAAAGGCTTGGAAAACGAAGGTTTGCCGCACTTGATACCGAACTCCGCGGAATCCTGAAAGAAAAAGGTCTCCGCGCACATGATCCATTTGATGAAATCGTTGCAAAATCAAGAGTCATCGATGCCCCAACTGGAGCAACGTTTGAAGATATTGTTGCAAGCGCTTCCGATGAACTTTCCGCACTTCTTCCATCCACTGCAACTTCGCTTTCAGCGGGATTCCTTGAAGGAACGCGTATTGGAGCAACACCCGTAACTGGAGGAGTTGCGCTACCACACTTACGAGTGCCT
>CAZURP010000022.1:0-13132 GCA_964623715.1 uncultured Isosphaeraceae bacterium
GCGTGAGCGGACCGGCGTCCTGATCACGAACCCCGACATGCTGCACGCCGGCATCTTGCCGCACCATGCGGGGTGGGCGCGCTTCTTCGCCAACCTCACCCACGTCGTGATCGACGAGCTGCACACCTACCGCGGGGTCTTCGGCTCGCATCTGGCGAACGTGCTCCGCCGTCTGGTGCGAGTCGCGCGATTCCACGGCTCGGAGCTTCAGTTCCTGTTTGCCTCGGCGACGATCGGCAACCCACAGGAACACGCCTCGGCGCTGGCCGGACGCCCGGTCGCGCTCGTAGGCGAAAGCGGATCGGGCAAGTCAACTCTTTTGCATCTTCTTGGAGGACTTGATCGCCCTGATGAAGGGGGTGGTGACGTTCTCTTTCAAGGCAATTCTGTGTGGAGCCAAACAAACCGCCAGATTAATCGGTATCGAAATAACGACATAGGTTTTGTCTTTCAGTTTTATCATCTCTTGCCCGAGTTATCTATTTTTGAAAACACGTTGCTGCCTTCCATGCTGGCGGGTTCCAAGTACGCAAAAGCAGAAAATAAAACGCGTGCAACAATGCTGTTAGAGCAATTTGGTCTCGGGCATCGACTCTCGCACCGACCTCGCGAACTTTCAGGAGGCGAACGGCAACGAGCAGCAATCGCTCGTGCTCTCGTCAATGAACCAGCTGTGCTTCTTGCTGATGAACCGACCGGAAACCTTGATGAGGAAACCGGTGGGGAAATACTCGATGTGCTCAGCGAACTGCACGACACGGGCCTCACCGTAGTCATGGTCACGCACAATAACGATATTGCCAAACGCGGAAACGTTGTGGTAAACCTACGCGGTGGCAACATCGTCGAATAAATGCGTCTCAGAGCCAAATTAAATTGGTCAGCCACAATGGCACAAAAGGGCTCAGGCTTTGACAAAAATGGGGTCTGGGCTCACAGGGAGAACCCTTTTTAGGGTTATCTGACGTTTTTTCTCTAAAAATGAAGAAGTTCTAAAATGGAACGGGCGTTGCACCGATTGTAGTAGAGGTGGGTGCTGCTTTTTGCACCCCAGAAGCACATCCCGCATATCATGCGGGCGGAGAATCGAAACTATGTTTGAACGTTTAACAGACCGCGCTAGAAAAGTTATGTCCCTTGCAAACCAAGAGGCCATGCGCTTTAACCACGAATACATCGGCACTGAGCATATCCTCCTTGGCCTCGTCAAGGAAGGGTCAGGAGTTGGAGCCAATGTCCTCAAACACTTGGATATAGACCTCAGAAAGGTACGCTTAGAAGTAGAAAAACTCGTGAAAAGCGGGCCTGACGTAGTCACAATGGGGAAATTACCCCAAACACCACGAGCGAAGAAAGTCATCGAGTACGCAATCGAGGAAGCTCGCTCGCTCAACCATAACTATGTTGGCACCGAGCACCTCCTCCTTGGATTGCTTCGTGAGCAAGATGGAGTTGCTGCACAAGTATTGATGAATCTCGGGCTTAAACTTGAAGACGTTCGCGAAGAGGTTTTAAATCTTCTTGGCGCCGGCGTTGGTCAACTTGAAGAAACCGACGATGAGGGTATGGAGCCGCAAGGTGGGGACGCGCCGAGTCCAGCTCCACGGCGTGGCAAAAGCAAAACACCTGCACTCGACAGTTTTGGTCGAGACCTGACTGAGCTTGCCAAGAAGGGTGAGCTTGATCCTGTCATCGGGCGATTCAAAGAAATAGAACGCCTCGTACAAATTCTTTGCCGTCGAACAAAAAACAATCCTGTTCTCATTGGCGAAGCTGGTGTTGGAAAAACTGCAATTATTGAAGGACTCGCACAACGTATCGTTGAGCAAGAAGTTCCTGACTTGCTCCACGGCCAACGCGTCATTGTCCTCGACCTTGCAATGATGGTTGCGGGCACAAAGTACCGCGGTCAATTTGAAGAACGAATTAAAGCTGTTATGAACGAAGTAAAACGCGCGAAGAACATTCTCTTGTTCATCGACGAATTACACACTCTCGTTGGTGCAGGTGGCGCAGAAGGCGCTATCGATGCATCGAATGTGCTAAAGCCCGCCCTTTCTCGCGGAGAAATGCAATGCATCGGCGCGACAACTTTTGACGAGTACCGAAAGTACATTGAAAAGGATAGTGCACTCGAGCGACGATTCCAATCAATTGTTGTAAATCCTCCAAGTAAAGAAGATACGATTGCAATTCTTAAAGGACTCAGAGAACGGTACGAAGATCACCATCGAGTTAAATACACCGATGAAGCAATTCTTGCAGCCGTTGAACTCTCCAACCGTTACATCTCTGACCGAGTACAACCAGATAAATCCATCGATGTAATTGATGAAGCAGGCGCACGTATTCGATTGAAATCGATGACAAAGCCCCCTTCAATGGCGGATTATGAAGAAGAACTCGAACTCTTAAAAGTCAAAAAGGACGAAGCAGTAAAGGGTGCAGATTATGAAGCAGCCGCTTCACTCCGTGATGAAGCAGAAAAACTCCGTGCGAAGAAGGATGACATTCAAAAAGAATGGCGTGAAAAACTTAACGAAGTTACTGCGGTTGTCGACGAAAACTTGATTGCTGAAGTCGTTTCAAGCATGACAGGCGTCCCGCTTACTCGACTTGAAGAAGCGGAATCACAACGGCTCTTGCAACTTGAAGACGAATTGAATAAAACCTGTCATCTGTCAACACGACGGTATCACACAGATTGCAAAAGCGATTCGTAAATCGCGCAGTGGTCTTAAGGACCCGAATCGCCCTATGGGCTCGTTCCTCTTTTTGGGACCAACAGGAGTTGGTAAAACACTGCTTGCAAAAGCGCTCGCTGAATTTATGTTTGGTGATGCAGGTGCGCTTGTACACCTAGATATGTCAGAATACATGGAGAAACATACAGTCTCACGATTGGTTGGCGCCCCTCCAGGGTATGTCGGCTATGAAGAGGGTGGGCAACTTACAGAAAAAATCCGCCGTAAGCCATACGCTGTTGTTCTCTTTGATGAAGTTGAAAAGGCGCATGGCGACGTCTACAATATGTTGCTCCAAATCATGGAAGAGGGTCGTTTGACTGACTCCTTCGGACGGCACGTTGATTTCCGTAACACTGTTGTTATCATGACCTCAAACATCGGTTCGGATCTCATCAAGGGTGGAAAATCCTTCGGCTTTGGAAAGCAAGAAGAAATCATGGACTACGCTAAGCTCAAGAAGAGCGTGCTTGCGGAAACTGAAAAATTCTTCCGCCCAGAGTTCATCAACCGGCTCGATGATGCCATCGTGTTTCATCCACTTACCAAAGACGATTTGTACTCCATCATTGATATTGAACTCGCAAAAATCACCGCCCGCTTGGGTGATAAGGGCATGAGCATGAAGCTTGATCAAGCAGCAAAGGATTTCCTTATCGAAAAGGGCTATAACCCTGACTTCGGTGCTCGACCCCTTCGTCGTGCTCTGGGTTCCTTTATTGAAGACCCCCTTGCTGAATCCTTGCTCGGTGGTGAATACACCTCTGGCGATCATGTTGATATCTCCTACAAAGAAGGTGACGACCACTTGTTCTTCAGCGTTACAAAGCCTGAAAAAACTGAAGAGCCAGAACCTGAACCCGAGCCAGCAAGTAGTTAAACTTGTTTTGAAAAACACCGTCACGGCACGGAACTTCGGTTCCGTGCCGTTTTTTTCTACATAACATTTGGGGACTAAAAGGGGCAGTCACTTTGGAGAAAGAGCGGCTTGCCAGTTGCTGGGTGCGTCACAGAGAGCGCAAGTGCGTGAAGTTGTAAACGATAAACGACATCTTGTAATTCTTGAGGAGCATACAAATCATCACCAAGAATCGGATGGCCAAGTTCTCGCAAATGAATGCGCAACTGATGCGAACGACCAGTCACAGGTTTTAATTCTAAACGAGTGCGGTCATTTCCTCGATCAAGTACCTTCCAATGTGTTTGGGATGACTTACCTTGTTCAAAATCCACGCATTGCCGGGGCGGGTTATCAAAATCTTTGCGAATCGGAATATCAATGAGACCAGCATCTTCTTGCACTACGCCCCCCACCACCGCAATATATGTTTTTACAACTTCGCGGTCTTGAAACTGTCTGCTTAATTCCCGGTGGGTATCCGCATCCCGAGCCATCACAATCACGCCAGATGTATCCATATCAAGGCGATGCACAATTCTCGCGCCTTCGATGGCTGATGCGACACGTACCGCTAAGCAATCTATCTTGTTCGGACCAATCCCTTTCACGCTCAACAGTCCAGAAGGTTTATCAAGCGCAACGACATAATCATCGTGATAGATGACTGGAACTTTGTGCGGAAAGTGCGCAGGAGGCGTATGATGTACGGTTCGTTCATGCAAAAGGAGTTACCCCATGACATATTGTATTGCACTATTCGTATCACTTCTCGCCGGACAATCAAGTCCACTACACCCAGATGAAGCTTCGGCAATTGGAACGCCAGTCTTGCTGACTGATCCAGCGTTTTTCCTTAAAGCGGGAGAGTCGTACTTTGACCCCGCGGGAAAGCGCATCATCTTCCAAGCAATAGAGCATCCCGCCGAAGGCGAGGCAGCCGATGATGATTACGGTATGTACCTCGGTGATTTGACATTCAATGGTGCTGGTGCCATTACTGGACTCACCAATGTTATTCGATTAAATAATGAGGGCTCAGCAAACACTTGCGGATGGTTCCATCCAACCGATGAGAATCTTGTCCTGTATGCAACGACAACGACGCCACTGGTTGACGGAGATATCCCTGGCTACCAGCGAGGTTCGGGTCGCTACCGCTGGGCGTTCCCGCCAAAAATGAATATCGTTTCGCACAACCTAACGGACGGAACCACAACAGAACTTGTCACCGATGATGAAAACTACCTAGCAGAAGGTTCATGGAGTCCAGATGCAAGGCATATCGTGTACTGCTCACTCGAGAGTGGTGCAGGCGATATTTATATTACTGATACAAAAACAGGAATCGATAGACTCATCGTCGGTGATACCGGTTACGACGGCGGTCCATTCTTTTCACCAGATGGAAAACGCATCGTGTACCGCTCCGATCGACGTGGAAATGATTTGCTTCAGCTCTACGTTGCTGAACTCAAGTTTGACGATGGCGGCGCAATTGTTGGAATCGAAAAAGAATACCAGCTCACCGATAACGAGCACGTGAACTGGGGACCGTTTTGGCACCCAAACAACCGTTTTTTAATTTATGCCACAAGTGAAGTGAGTCATCGAAATTATGAGTTGTTTGTTTGCGATGCTGACGATGGTGAAGCTGGCGGAACCACTCGCTACGGACTTCGGCGAAGACGTATCACGCACGCTGATGGATTTGATGGTCTGCCAGTATTCAACACCGAGGGCGACGTGCTCATGTGGACAAGCAAGCGAGAGACCGGAACAAGCCAACTTTGGGTCGCCCCTTTTATCTTTGATTTAGATGCTGGCCCTGACGTCATGGGGCATTGATGGCGCAGTACCGTGTAGCCGCCGTTTCCATTCTCCTTGCCTGTGCTTTTGGCTGCGACACACAAAAGATTGAATATCGCACTCGACCTGCTTGGCACAATTCAATGGGTAGTAATCTGCCCAGTGAATCAACACACCAAGATGGAACGATAATCAAATTTTCAAACACAAAAAAACCGACGAGTGAAGCGTTTGATCAATACCTCGAAAGCATTACACTTATCGAAAAGGATGAAGTGACGGGAGAAACAACGTTGCGGGCGATTCTGCCCACACACATCTTCACGCAAGCATTAACATGTTTGCGCGATAGAGATTGGGATTTGTTATTCAACCAAATCATAAGTACCCAAACACAGTCTTACTACAAATCTCGCCATGATGAGCTTCTAGAGTACAAGACTTTTTTTGAAGACAACCGTGAAGACATTGCAAAAATTTTACAAAGAATGGTACGGGGGAGTAATTCGGGTGATGTACTTGTTTCTAAGTCAAACGGGTTTATTGTCTTTGAGTTATCAAATAGAGTAGGCGTTGATTACAAATATAACACGGTTATTCTTGCACAAGAAGAACAATTTTTAAAACTACATAGTATCCATTAATGGCATTTATCCCTCGCGAAAGAGCGTTAAACACGCCGTGTGCCCATGCAAAAAGGATTGCCCACCAATCGGTCCTATCTCACCTGCGGCAAAGAAACCTGCAATTGGTACTTCCCCTATTCGCTGGCGGATGATAGTAAGGTCATGATCATCCTCGTGAAACAAACTTCGTCCCCTGCCATTACAAGTAACCAACATACCGGCAAACGGTTGTGAACCGAGTTGCTGAGCATCCAAGAGAAGTTGTAAATCTTCAACTGCAGTTTGTGGGTCCCGTACATGGAATTGCACGGTCTTTCCTAAACGATAAAACTCCCCTGCGGCGATGCCTTTTCGTTTTCTATCGATTCCCAATATTGATCGAACTAAAAAATCACCTCTGCCAAAGTATTGCTTGTTTTCATCAATAACACTTCCAAGCAATAATCCTCCTTGTAAAAAATCACGTTCCTCTGCGCCAACACTTCGTGCAAGATCACGCAACACTTCAATCGCAGGTTTTCCGCCAAGCTCTAGAACCACGTTACCCTCAGTTTTTGTTACGCGATAATGTTCACCGATTGGTCTACACCCCTGGCTGACGATGCAATCTAACTCGATTTCCCCAGAAATCGTCAACCCAATACCTCCATTTCTAACCGCTTTGTCATTTAAAAACAATCGGTTATATCTTGCTTGCGATGCGCCAGAAGCCATTCCCCCAATAATCGGCAAGGGGGCGTTTTCGCTCCTGCAATTCACAAGCGCTGGAAGCAGTCGAGTGATTGGAGTAGAAAATGGATCTGCAAAGAAAAACACTGCTTTTGTGCTGTCTTGCAACCCTATCCACTCTGGGATTTTCTCTGGCTTCGAAATAGGGATTGGATTCTTGGGAGTTGTAACCCAAGCGTCAAGCGTTACTCCCGGCAAGTGCATGGCTATTGCTGATAACCCTGCGACGCCTTCAAGTTCCAAATCACATCCGACAACCGACTCTGTGGTTAAGCCGATTATTATTTTTGGTGCAAGCGTTCGTCGAATATCCGCGATGGCGAATTCCAACGCTTCGCGGTGGTGAAAACTCGCAAAAACAAAGACGACATCTGTCGGTCCAGCCATTGCCGTTTCAAGCAATTCCGCTACCTCGATACCCGCAGTCCGCGTATCAAGATGTTCGCTAATCGCGGCTGCGCTTCGCAAAATTGTTACACCGCTGCTAAGGCACCGACTGCCATGCGAGTGCGTACTAACAATTCATCTGCGTCTTCGATTGTCATTATCAAAGGCAAGCGGAAACGCACTGAACGAACGCCGCACGGTAATGCAATCACACCTGCATCCATGAGGGAAGACAACATTGTTGCACGATGCTCTGGACTTGGAACCGTAAATGCAATGAGAGAACCCTTTCCGCGGACACCGGTATACGCGCCGGACTCCTTACCAAGTGCTCGAAGCCCTGCAATAACGTGGTCGCCTACTTTTGTAACAAGGTCAGCAATGTTGTCACGTTCAATAATTTTTATGAACTGCGTGCAACGGACCATGTCAACGAGATTACCGCCCCACGTTGAGTTAATTCTGCTTGATCGCTTAAATACATTTTCTGCAACTTCATCAACACGGCGACTTGCATAAATGCCGCATGTTTGTGTTTTCTTACCAAAGCTAACAACGTCCGGCCTTACTGTAGTGTGTTGCCAGAACCACGTCTTGCCCGAGCCATAAAAACCTGTTTGCACTTCGTCAAAGATAAGAAGCGCTTCGCGTTCATCTGCATACTGACGCAATTTTTCAAGGAATTCGTTACGGAAATGGTTGTCTCCGCCTTCGCCCTGCATTGGTTCGATGATAATTGCAGCAATTCGGTTTGAATGTTCTTCAAACGCTTTTTCTATTTCTGCGCATGTTTTTGCTTCTGCGGCTTCGATGTCGTTGACAATGTTTCCATCGTTATCAAACTCACAGTATGGGGTAGAAACGCGGGGCCAATTGAATTTAGGGAACAAACCAACTTTGTCTGGAAGTGTGTTCGTAAGACTCATTGTGTAGCCTGAGCGACCATGAAACGCTTGGTCGAAGTGCAATACAACAAGATCGTTTACATCATCGCTGAAATTCGTTCGTCCAAGTTTTCTTGCTTTCCAATCAAATGCTGTTTTTAATGCATTTTCAACAGCAAGCGCACCGCCCGAAACCCAGAAGTGATGAGGATAATCTTCGGGTGTTACCTTTGAACCAAACGCCTCAACGAACTCTGCAAGTTCGGTAGTATATAAATCAGAGTTCGCAATTTTGTTGCGAGAAACTTTAAGAATTTCTTCGCTAAATGGACCTTCCATCAACTCTGGATGGTTAAATCCAAGAGGCCATGAAGCAAAACATGTAAAAGCGTCAAGATAGTCTTTCCCACTTGCAGAATCGTGAATCCAAACACCTTTTGACCTTTCGAGATCGACCACTAAGTCGTATCCATCGGTCAACTGGTATTGTTTCAAAACTGAATGTACATTGTTTGGGGTAACGCTCATGTGTAATTGCCTTTCTTCATCTAAATAGCGAATCGTTATTTCATCGCCGCAAACGGCCTATGATAGCACACCCAAAAAAGGAACTTTTCCTGGCATGAATAAGCGAAACTGTTTAGGAGCGTTTAAAACGATTTTTCTAACAAAAATTCATATTTTTATACAAAGTTAAGGCAAAAAACGAGGTTTTTGTGTAAGAAAATGGATTCTTGTCAATATAGAACTTGACGTAAAGCCCCGAACTACGGACACTGTCTCATCACCTTACAGGGGTTTTATGTAACCTCGCAGATTGTCACGCATTTGGTGTATCCAAATGCGATAAATGGAGAATATTCTCATGGCTATTCGTAGCGGCGCTGGAACTGGCGTCATCGTTTCTTTAGTTGTCTTTGTCCTTGCAACTGTATTCTTACTTGTACTTAGCATTGTGTTTTATGTTGGCAACCGCGAACAACTTGAAACGGTGCAAGGCGCTGAAACTGCTCTTAATGAGTATGCAACATCAATTGAACGTTCAGGCGATTCACTCCAACAGATTGCAGCACTTGCGAAAAGTTCAAACCAATCTGTCACTGGATACCTCAAGAGCGAACTAGATGAGCGAAATCGATGGCTTAGTGGAAACCCAGAAGCCTCAGTCGCAGATTTACAATCACTGTTTGGTCCAAACATCAATCCAAACAACCCTGTTTCTTTACTCGTAAAAAGTTTAGAGGGCAAGGTGCAGTCCCGCCAACAAGAACTTGATGCTCGTGTTGCAGATTTAGCCACAGCGCACGATACTATTTCTTCGCTCCAAGCAGAGATCAAAACACAAGCGCAATCAAAAGATACAGAAGTACAACTCGTGAAAAGCGAATGGAAAGATGTGCAAGATGAATCCGCTGGACTCAGCGTAATAGCGAGCGATTATCACGCAACACGAACTGACCGCCTGAATGACGTGCGTGAAGAGAATATCGCACGCATCACTATGCTCGAAGCTGACAAAAAAGAACTTCGTCGAGAGAATGCCCGTTTAGAAAGTACTATTACTGACCTTAGAGAGAAGTTTGATACTGGCAGCATGAAGAATGTGGATCCTTCGTTGCTTGTGGATGGTACTGTCCTTGAAATTGGCACTGGTAACGAAGTCTTTATCGATCGTGGCTCCGATGACAGAATAGTGCTTGGAATGCGATTTGATATTTATGACTCTGCGTCGCAACTTCGCCAAAATAGTGACGGCGTGCTCCCGCAAGGTAAGGCGAGTATAGAAGTCATTAAAGTTGGCAAAACAACTTCGACAGCGAAGATTACACGTTCGACTTCGAGTAAACCAATCGTTCGCGACAACATTATCGTTAATCCTGTCTATGACCCTAATTATGAATTCTCTTTTTTAGTACACGGCAACTTTGACGCTGATGGAGATGGTAACCCAGAAGCAAGCAACAACTTCATCGTCGACATCATCAATAACTGGGGTGGTGTAATAGTTGAAGACAAGGGTGAACTCCCAGGAGACTTGGATTTCCTTGTGCTTGGCATCGCTCCAAAAAGACCAATCCATAGACCTGGCAAGAACGCAACAATTGCAATGTACGATGAGTATGCACGCCAGCAGAAAGCGCATACGGAATACCAATATTTACTTGAACAAGCGCAAACGGCAAAGATCCCTGTACTGTCACCAAATCGACTGTACGTCCTTACTGGTCAGCGCAGGTAACTCTTCAAAAAAGAGTTGCCAACCACTGTTATGGCACGAAATAAATCTACCCTTACCCAATGGTCGGAGTATCTCCCGCTTCGAGCATTAGCTGGGATTGTTGGATGTTGCCCTATGGAATTCAACATGTACACTTCAAAGTGTATTGGTGATATTTTCTATCGGATGAGTGCAAAAAGACGCGAACGTGCTCTTGGGAACATTCGAATGAGCTTCCCACATTTTTCCGAACAAGAGGCGCTTGATTTAGTGAAAAAATCGATTGAGCACATGTTTCAGCTCTTTATTGCCGAGGGCGTCAAAATGCCGTCGACCATTACTCCTAGCAAACACCAACAATACATCACCTTTAAGGGTCTTGAAAGAGTGACGGAGCGACTCGAACAAAATAAACCCACTCTGTTCATCACTGGGCACTGCGGAAATTGGGAGTTACTCGGCTACGCCCTTTCGGTTCTAGGGTACCCAATCGCTGCAGTTGCGAGGCCACTTGATAATGCGCTTCTAAACGATTGGGTGCTAGGCGTGCGTGAAAAATACGGTTTACAAATAATCACAAAATGGGGCGGCGTTCCTGTTATTCAAGAACTCCTAAACCAAAATACAAACATCGGTTTTATTGCCGATCAAAATGCTGGTGGTCGTGGGATATACGTCCCGTTCTTTGGGCGCCTCGCTTCAACCTACAAATCTATTGGCCTTCTTGCTATGCGGCACAACGTTCCGGTCGTTGCAGTCCATGCAAAACGCACTTCGAACAATTTTCAATACGAGATTACGGTGACGGATTACATTGACCCGAGTGAATGGGCAACCCAACCAGATCCACTATTTTATATCACCGCGCGATATAGTCGAGCCATCGAACAGATGGTTCGAAATGCGCCGGAGCAATACCTTTGGCTTCACAGAAGGTGGAAAAGCCGTCCACAATTTGAACTCGATGGGAAGCCTATGCCAAAAAAACTACATAAACAACTCAAATCTCTGCCTTGGATGACTGATTCTGAACTTGCAAAGCTGTCCGATGTTACTATTCAACCGTAGATGAAACGCCTTGAAGGATACACAATATTAATTGTCGACGATGACCCAGATATTCTCGAGTCATTTGATCTTGCGATGCGTGCCGAGGGTGCAAGCACCGTTACAGCCGAGGATGGCACAGAAGCTGTTTCAGTTGCCCAACAGAGTCAGCCAGAAGCCGTAATCCTCGACATGATGCTCCCCAAGCGTTCTGGCTTTCTTGTCCTCGAAGAGCTGCTAAGTATCGAACCACCTCCAATTGTAGTTATGGTGACAGCCAACGAGGGGAAGCGTCACATGGCATACGCAAAAACGCTCGGCGTTGCGGCATATTTAATCAAACCTGTGAGTCTCGATAAACTTATCAATACGGTATCCTGCCTTCTTCAGGAAGAAGAGACTCAATGAGCAAGCAATTTGTCATTCAAGCACGAACTGAAGACCAAGAGGGGCAAAGAGCCTCGCTAGGTTCGAGGTCTGAGATAATCAACGAACTTGCAAAATTTAACACGATGGCGGACGTTGATGGCGGAAGTATGCTTTGGGGACCTGGAATTCGAATTGAACTTCCTCCCGATGAAGATCCAATCAGGCAAATGCTCCTTCACATCGTGGAAGAAGAAATTGCTTGGTTGCCAATTGTTCGGCTTGCTAAACAATTTGATTGGTCGGTGATGGACATCGAAACAGGTCGAGAATTAAAGCCGTAGTTAAAACCGCGTTAATGAATTGAGGGAAAACATAACTTCGTCCATGCTTGCGTCGAAACGAGAAGGCCCATGGTTGAAGCAAACTTTCTGCACGCCCTGCCCTGCAATTGCAGTGACATACATTGAAGCTGCATTCGTGGGTAAGCCAACGACTCGAATAGAGTCTTCTTCATCTAGAACTGCTTTGGCAACTTGTAAAGCAAGCTCTGGATTCGTAAACACCATTGCAACCGGTTGGTCTTCTTCAAACATAATCCATGGAACAGGGCAAGACTGGCGACCGCACTGCACAAAATAAAGCGCTGGCATTGAATTGATGTAACTCCAAACTTGTTCTTTCGCTTGGGTAGTTCCCGTTTTTGCATATTGTTCAACTGTTTGAGTAAACGTTTTCTTGTTAATTTTAACCATGTGTAGCACTCCAGCGTACGGTGTTTCGATCGTCTTCCAAGACGTCCCCCCTTTGGCATTGCCATAACTTGTGGAGCAAGGATCGGGGGTCAGGAATTTGAATCTGCCCAATGCTCAGTCCACAAGTCAAGTGGCACTGTCTATACAACTCATACGCACGCAAGTGCCTTTCGGTTCTCGGACGTTTTTTTCATTTTTCCCCCGATCGGTTCTGAGTGTTATTGCATTGAGGGCAGGCAGGAAACAAGCTCCTGTGTGTATGGATGTGTGGGTTGCCGGAGTACTTCTGCCGCAACGCCCTGTTCAACGAATGATCCGCTATGCATAACGCATACGTTGTCCGCAATAGACGCAACCAGTTTGAGATCGTGTGAGATAAAGAGCATGCTCATTGCACGACGTGTTTTTATATCGATTAGTAGTTGCATGATTTGACGAGATGTCGTTGCGTCGAGAGCGGTGGTCGGCTCATCTGCAATCAATAGTAATGGTTCGCAAACAAGCGCCATAGCAATCATTACACGTTGGCGCATACCACCAGAAAACTCATGTGGATACGCTTTACACCGTTTCGAGTGGATGACTACTTCTTCAAGCGAGCGCAGGGTTATATCCCTTGAATTTTTTCTTGAGACATTTCTGTGAAGATTGACTGTCTCTTCAATTTGT
>CAZURP010000023.1:0-3670 GCA_964623715.1 uncultured Isosphaeraceae bacterium
AGCTGTTCGAAAGCAGCAATGCCAATCGAGCAGTTTAAAGTAGCAAGCAAGCTCGATTATGGAGATATTATTGTTGCTGAGGGGGCGATGGGAATGACAAACAAGGGAGAAATCTGTGTTTGGGCTGATTCCTTTACTCTGGCATGCAAGTCACTCGCACCTCCGCCAGAAAAGTTCCACGGTTTAAGCGATGCGGAAATGCGCTACCGTCAACGCTACGTTGATATGTACACGAACGAAGAGACAATCGCGACGTTTAAGACGCGGTCTCTCATCGTTTCAACAATTCGATCCTTTATGCATGAGCAAGAATATGTTGAAGTCGAAACGCCAATGATGCAATCAGTCGTTGGCGGGGCTGCAGCAAAACCATTCACAACGCACCACAATGCGCTGGGTATTCCACTGTTTTTGCGAATTGCACCAGAGCTGTACCTAAAGAGGTTGCTTGTTGGAGGGATGCGAAAAGTATATGAGATAAATCGAAATTTTCGCAACGAAGGTATCTCGAAGAAACATAATCCAGAGTTTACGATGCTTGAATCCTATCAGGCGTTTGGTGATTGCGAAACGATGCTAGAACTGACTGAAGGAATGATTCGCGCTTCTGCAAATGCTGTTGGAGACGCTTCATCGATTCAGTTTGGTGAACATGCAATTGATTATGAAAAACCATTTGATCGGGTCAAGTACGGGGACTTGTTTGAAAAAGCTTTAGGATGTCCGATGCAAGATGAGCCCGCTGTTCGAGCGAAAGCAGAGGAGCTTGGCTATGGCGATGCGCACGAAAAAAACCACTGGCTCCTTGTGAGTGATTTGTTTGATGGGCACGCAGAACCAACACTTGACCATAGCCGCCCAACATTTGTGACCGATTTTCCAAGTGCAATTTCTCCATTGACTCGTCCGCACGAAGAGGATGAATCGCTGTCGTATAGATGGGAGCTGTTTGTTGCAGATATGGAAATTGCAAATGCGTACACCGAGTTGAACGATCCTGATTTGCAGTTGGAGCGGTTTACCGAGCAACTTGCAGGCGCCGATGAAGAAGTGAATGCATTTAGGTCGCTCGATGAAGACTTTATACATGCGCTTCGTGTCGGAATGCCGCCAGCAGGTGGGCTTGGTCTTGGTATAGATCGTTTAGTTATGTTACTTACCGGAATGGAATCAATTCGTGATGTCATTCTCTTTCCCTTGATGCGCCCTCAGGAGCAAACCGATGAAACTACTGTATAAACTTACTCTACTACTACTACTTTCTTCAGTGTCTGCAGGGGACTGGATAGCGCAAGAAGACAATTGGTATAGCGTTTCTATTGATGGCACAAAATCAGGATGGGCGCATGAGATCGTTGAACAAGACAGCGAAACAAAAAATATTCGTTCGAGTAAAGAGCAAAACATGACGCTTTCCCGTGGTGGTATGGAAATTACAATTACGGTTTCCTCTTCTTTTATTGAAACCAACGACGGCAAGCCTCTTTCAGTGGAATCATCCCAAGTCGCAATGGGCATGGCGCAAACAACCAAATGGGTGTTTGGTGAGAAGACCTTAGAAATGACAACAGAAGCTGGCGGCGATCCAATCGTGAAACAGGTACCTTTGCCAAAAGGTAACTGGCTCACTCCGAATGCAGTCAAGAAAATGTTCACAGAAAGAATGGCAAGCGGTGCAAATTCAATCACGTACCAGACAATGACACCAGAACTTGGTCCAACTGCAATTACAGTCGTCATGACAAAGACAGGCGAGAAAAAACAAGACGTGCTCGGCTCGGAACAAACCGTGACAGCATGGGGAACTGTCAACGACAAAACGCCGGTGACTGGAACGGAGTACTACACAGTAGAAGGCATGCATGTAGGCTCATCTGTAGATGCTGGATTTGGTGCGATTGATAACAAAGTAATGACTAAGTTCGATGCTCTTTCTCCTGTGAATGAAGTCCCAGAACTTATGGTGAGTTTATTTGTTGAACCAAACAAGCCAATTGCAAAGCATGCAAAACGGTTGACCATGAAAGTGACCACAAAGGATGGTTCAAAAGTTGAATTGCCTTCGGTCGGCATGCAACATGCAACGACGAACGAAGACGGTTCAGCTACTCTTGTTATTGATTTGGGTGTTCCTTCAACAGCAACTAAAATGGAGATTGCAAACAAGGCATTCCTTGCACCTTCATCCATTTGCGATGGATCTGATGAAGCGGTCCGTGCGATTGCGCACGAAGCACTTGTTTCGCTTCCAGAGGATGCGAGCACGAGGGACCAAGCGCTTGCACTCCGAGCGAAGGTGCACGACTTTATCGATGAAAAAAATATGTCCACTGCTTTCGCTTCTGCATCGCAGGTTGCTCGAACTAAAGAAGGTGATTGTAGCGAGCACGCGGTTCTCCTCTGTGGCGTGTTGCGCGCTGCGGGCATACCTTCTCGTGGTGTTATGGGAATGGTGTACGTCCCGCAATTTGGTGGGCCAAATGGAGTCTTTGGCTGGCACATGTGGTCACAGGCACTCCTTGATGGTACGTGGGTAGATCTCGATGCGACGTTAAAAACACCGTACAGTGTGGGGCACATTACGACAGTAACCACTTCGCTTGCGGATGAGGAGTTTGTAGCAGAGATGGCGGGCATCATTGCAACGATAGGCAACTTAGAAGTAGAAGTACTCGACAACGTACAAGAATGAATGCATTCGCTTTGCCAACTCGTTCTGAAGACGGGCACAAGGGAACGTTTGGCAGCGTCTGTATAATTGGCGGGCAACGTAGCGAATCGGGAGTCATTATGTGTGGCGCGCCAGCGCTAACGGCGAACGCAAGTTTACGAAGTGGGTGTGGCAAAGCCGTGCTTGCTATGCCGCAACCGGTATTGCAATCTGGTCTTCTTCTTGCACCAACTGCAACAGGTATTGAATTGCCTGTCGATGAAATTGGTCGACTCTTGCCTAGTGCTGGCGTTGAAGCGCTTGATGCACACGCATCGAACTGTCGTTGTGTAGCGATCGGCCCAGGGTTTGGGAGCGATTGGCCACAACAGCAGATTATTGCAACTCTTCTTTCTCGTGAGAGCCGGCCAATTGTTTTAGACGCTGATGGGTTGAACGCACTCGCGCAACTTCCGTCTGGGCAACTTGAACTACGTGCGCCAACAATTCTCACGCCGCACGTCGGCGAATACGAACGGCTCGCCGGTGCTATGGGAGTTACAGTCGACGCATCAAATCAAGTTGAATCAGCCGAAGCACTTGCCCAAGCGTATGGATGTATCGTGGTGTTAAAAAGTGACGTCACCGTAATATCTGATGGAGTTCGAAGTGTTGAAGAGAGTGGCGGGAGTGTTGTTCTTGCAACAGGTGGAAGTGGAGATGTGCTCGCCGGGGTCATAGCAGGCATCCTTGTGCAGTTCGGAATGGACTGCATTTCGCATTTGTTTGATGCAGCAGTCCTTGGCGTTCGTGTACATGCACAAGCAGGCGAATCGTTTGCAACTGAACATGGAAACACAGGCATGCTCGCAGTCGATTTGCTTGAGCGAATTCCAAGTGCGATTGCTACACTACGCACATGAGTTCAACAAAAGTATCGGAGATGACAGGGCAGGGGTTTGTACACGGTGTGTACGCACTCGTGAATCCACAAATTGGAACCACTCGTAATGGTGAGCC
>CAZURP010000023.1:3680-13017 GCA_964623715.1 uncultured Isosphaeraceae bacterium
AGTGTTTGCTTCGCGACGCTACGGGCGAAGCGATTGGGCGCAAGTGGCGCTTTAACCCAGCAACGATGCCTGACATTACTTCGACTGGATTTGTTGGCATCGAAGGCGAACAAGAAATGTATCAGGATAAGTTGCAAATCAAAATCACAGATGTTTGGATGCACCAACCAACAAAAGAAGAACTTACGGAGTTACTCCCTAGTACACGAAAAAATATAGATGCAATGTTTGCCGAAGTAACTTCGCTCATTGAGTCGCTTGAACACCCCGCAGCAAAAGCCCTTGCTGCAGCATACATTGGTGACACTGAAATGATGGAGGATTTTAAAGTCGCTCCAGCGGCAATGCAAATCCACCACGCATGGATAGGTGGGTTGCTTGAACATTCGTTGCAACTCATGAAGCTTGCTGATGCGATGTTGCCAAACTATCCACGCCTGAACCGAGATATCATTTTGCTTTCACTCTTCATTCATGACATGGGAAAAGTAGAAGAGCTCCGTTGGGATCGCGGCTTTGAATACACTCGCGAAGGTAATTTGATTGGGCATATCGCGCGCGGAGCGATGTGGCTTGAAGATCGGGCAAAGATAGCTGAAGCCACACTCGGTGGACCATTACCAGACGGTTGCTTGACGGTCATGCAACACATCGTCCTTAGCCACCACGGACAACTTGAACACGGAGCGGCAAAACTGCCGTCAACACCTGAAGCTATTTTTGTTTCACAACTTGATAATCTCGATGCGCACACCCAGACAGCACTTGATTGCGCCCGTCCTTGGGAGCAAACCGTTGCTGGCGATGAGGCCTTTACGGATCGCTTATGGTCTTTGAACACCAAGTTATACCGTAGAGACCCGCTAAGCCCCTCGTAAATACATCAATAAGAAAGTTTTTTCCTGCAATTGCAACTTTTCCCTTTGGATTGCGGATGATACTGCGTACCCTTGAAGAACCAAGAGGCAATGGCTATTTCGCCAAATGTAAAAAGGAGCATTCATGTTAAGCGCTATTATTCTATCCACTCTTTGCACAGCAACCCCTATCTCAGATGGGGCGAAGCTTCCACTTGCAGTCATTCCAGTTTTGGATGTCGCACCACTTGATTACGCAGATCTTTTTGAAAAAGACTCTGACCGTGACAAGAATGGGTTGCCTTTACATTTTGCACAACCAACGTACGTCTCGATTACGCCTGCTTCAGAGGGAATTTGGGAACAACTACCAAACGGTCGAATGCGATGGACCTATCGATTGCGTTGCGACAATGCACGATCGATGAACCTTGGGTTTTCAACATACGCGATGCCAGAAAGCGGCACGATGACGATTTCAAGTGCAACGCTTGATTTTCGAATCAGGACATTCACGGCTGAAGACAACAAAGACCACGGTGAACTGTGGACACCAATTATCCCCTCGAACGAAGTGGTCATTGAAATAGTGGTTGACAGAGATGAGCAAAAAGAACTTGCGCGTTCTATCGAACTGAGTTCTGTGAACGCGGGGTACAGAGGCTTTAAGGGAAGTGAAGATCGGGGATCTTCAGGTGCATGTAATATTGATGTTCTTTGCTCGACAGGCGATGACTGGTGGGACGAAATTCCTTCCGTTGGCGTGTACACACTCAGTGGCTATTGGACTTGCACCGGTGCGATGATTAATAACACCGCACAAGATCAAACTCCATACTTTTTAACAGCGAATCACTGTGGATTAACAAGTAGTTCAGATTCTTCAATCGTTGTGTATTGGAATCATCAAAACTCTTATTGCCGAACTCCGGGCGGGAGTAGCAGTGGGGGTAACGGGAACGGTTCACTGAGCCAATTTACTTCTGGTTCAACGATGCGTGCAACTCGCGACTACACAGATTTTACGTTGACAGAGTTATCTTCCCAGCCAAATGTCTCCTGGGGCGTGAGTTGGTCGGGTTGGTCGCGTGCTACGAGTACCGGCGGCGTGGGCGCTGGCATTCATCATCCATCGACAGCAGAAAAAAGAATATCTATTCCAGATTACAGCACTGCGAGTGGCGAGTACTGGAATGTAAATTGGGCTGAAGGCACGACTGAACCGGGCTCATCTGGTTCACCTCTTTACAACAGTGCGCATCAAATTGTTGGGCAACTCTGTTGCGGTTCAGCGGCGTGTGGAAACGACTCCAATGACTACTACGGTCGGTCTATTGGTCTTTCTTGGAGCGGTTCTTCTTCAGCGAGTTTGAGTGCTTGGCTCGACCCAACTGGGAGTGGTGTTCAATCAATCGACACGCTGAATCCTGCAGCTGCGCCAACTGGAGCGTGCTGTGTTGGGACGAATAGTTGCCTCGACGTTACTGAAGCACTTTGCAACGCGGGCAATGGGTCTTACCAAGGCGATGGTGCTGATTGTGGCTCTGGAATATGCGAACCGGTTGTTGATTGTCCTGCCGACGTAAATGGCGACGAAGTTGTTGACGTAGGCGATGTGCTTCTTGTGATTGGCGCGTGGGGCACTAGCGATGCTGACTCCGACGTCGATAATGACGGCACGGTTGACGTCGCCGACTTGCTCATTTTGATTGACGCATGGGGAGCGTGCTAGTTAGACGAGTTGCGAAGTTCGATCAAAATCACTCGGCACAAGGAGCAAAAGCGAATCTTCTGTTAGGAGCGTCTTATCTGCAGGTGGATTGAATATGTGTTCGCCGTTTTTTGAACGGACGGACATTACGACACCGTTGCGCTGTTTGTGGATGAGCAATTCATCCAGTGTTCTGTTCGCTACCTCAGGGTGATCAACAAGCTCGACTTCCACCATAATATGTTCTCCCCGAATAGCGATTTGCGAAAAGAATTCATGAAGGTGTGGTGAAGTCAAAAGCGAGGCGAGTAGATTCGCCGCAGACTCGCCGGGAATAACAACATCGTTTGCGCCTGCTCGTTCAAGCCATTGCCTTGATGCTTCGTGCTCTCCACGAGTGATGATACGACCGTTGTGGTTGAGTTCTCTTGCGACCATGCACACGAAGACATTTTTAGAATCTTCTGGAAGTGCAGCGATGATTCCTCTGGCTGTATTTATGTGTGCCTGTTGCAATGGCCCGTCACCCTCGGTCGCGTCTGCTTCAAAGACTAAAAAACCATTTTGGCTTGCTTCCTCTGCGGTGCTCGAATCACTTTCAATAATGACAACTTGCACATTTGCTTTTGTAAGTTCTTCAGCGGTTCGCCTGCCCACGTGCCCATAGCCACAAATCACGACATGGTTTTTCATTGCATCAAGTTGCTGTTTCATTTTTCTTTGCTCCCATTGTCTGTACATATCTTTTCCATGTAACAATCCTTGCATGGTGCTAAAACCATACAACACTGCGCCGAGTCCAACTGTGATAACGACCATACCCCAAATCTTTTGCCCAGTCGTTAGTTCATCGAGGTTACCAACAGTGGAAACGAGATTTAATGTGTCCCAAAGCCCCTCGATAATTTGAAAAGAAATGCTGCCTTCATACCGACCAGTAAAAATAAAACCTATAGTGGAAATGATGGTTACGCTAAGTAAAATGACTGCAGAAATGACTAATTGCCTCTGCAATCGGTGGTGCTGGCTCTTGATGACCCGCTCTGGCTGAATGGTGAATCTTGGCATGGGCGGAGCAGATTTTAGATGAAAAGCCAAAAAATAGGGTAAAAATAGGTAAGGACCAAAGAAATATGGTCCATTTTGCATTATTTTGTGGAACCGAGTCAAGTCCCCCGTGCGAATAACGTATGAAACAGATTGGCGGTTTTGTTTTTTGCGCTGGTGCGTAGATAAGCCGTTTATTTATACATTTAGGAGACAAGGAGTTATGACTATGATCCCCATTTTACTGAGCGCGATATGTACCGCGGGGCCATCCTTAGCACCGACTGCAAGCAGTCTGCCAAGAGAAATGGTCCCAGTTGTTACAGTTGACAACCTCGAATATTCTTCGCTTTTTAAGCAAGATGAAAAACGTGAAATTGCAGGTCAAGCACCTGCTTTTGCTGTTCCTACAACGACCTCTGTTACCCCGGCAACGGATGGTATTTGGGAACGTGTTGACATTAATACACAGCGCTGGACGTTGCGTGTTGCTTGTGACAATGCATTGACTATGAACCTCGGCTTTGGGCGATACAACATGCCTTCAAGTGGTTCAATGACAATTAAAGATGTAAGTGGCGATTTTAGAATTCGCGCATTTACTGCAGACGATAATAAAGCGCACGGGCAACTTTGGACTCCCGTCGTTCCAGGGAACGAAGCAATTATCGAAATCGTTGTGTCAAATGACCAAAAAGGACACGTTGTGAAGGGGATCGAACTGACATCAATTAACGCGGGCTACCGCTGGGTGCGAGACGCTTCAAGCCGTGGCTCTTCAGAGGCATGCAACATCGATGTGATGTGCCCAGAAGGCAACGCATGGTGGGACGAAATTCCATCCGTCGGTGTTTACACATTGAACGGATACCTGACTTGCACCGGTGTGATGATGAATAACACAGCCCAAGACATGACTCCTTACTTCCTCACCGCGAATCACTGTGGTGTGACATCAAGTAGTGATTCGTCAATCGTTGTGTACTGGAATTACCAAAACAGTTACTGCCGAACTCCTGGTAGTAACGACAGTGGCGGTAATGGCGATGGTAACTTTAACCAGTTTACTTCTGGTTCAACCATGCGCGCGACTCGTTCGTACAGTGACTTCACATTGACAGAATTGTCGTCAAATCCAAATGCTGCGTACGGCGTAACCTACTCTGGTTGGTCCCGTGCGGGCTCTGCTTCACTTGGCGCTGGTATTCACCACCCAGAAGCAGCAGAAAAACGAATTTCTTTCCCAGACACTGTTCAAGCGAGCGGTGAGTATTGGGATGTAAACTGGGGCGAAGGCCGAACGGCTCCTGGCTCCTCGGGCTCACCTTTATATGATGGAAACCACCGAGTTGTTGGACAACTTTGCTGTGGTTCTTCATACTGCCCGAACGATTTGAACGATTACTATGGACGTTCGCTGAATCTCTCTTGGGATGGCAGTAGTTCAAGTAGTTTGAGCTCATGGCTTGACCCGACTGGATCAGGCGCACAAACAACAGACACGCTCGTGCCTGGTGGTGGTGGCGATCCGTCCGGTGCTTGCTGTATTGGTCAAAGCTGTACGTATGGGACAGAAGCTGATTGTGCATCAATTGGCGGTTCCTATCAAGGCGACTATGTCTCTTGTACAACATACCCTTGTGGCGGAGCACCTGAAGGTGCGTGCTGTCAAGGCGAGTTCTGTTCAATCATGACACAGGCTGGCTGTGGTGCCGAAGGCGGAAGTTACCAAGGTGACGACACTTCCTGTGGTGCTGATACCTGTACTAATGGCGGTTGCGAAGTTGGTTATTCCCCAGACTGTATGGGAACTTGCTTCGAAGATAGCGTCTACACTGATTGGGTTGGCGATACGTACTGTGATGACGGCGCATACATTCCTTCAGATTATGGCTACGGCGGCCCTGCTGGCGTAGCGATTTATCTCAACTGCGACCAATTCCAATGCGACGGTGGCGACTGCCCAGATTGTGGAGGTGGTGGCGATCCAACAGGTGCTTGTTGCTTCGGCACAGATTGTTTTGTAACAACTGAAGTTGAATGTTCAGCGAATAGCGGCGAGTATGTTGGCGACAACACAACTTGTGGCGCAGACACCTGTGGTGCACCTTCGACTTGTGATGCGGACGTCAACGGCGACGGAAATGTCGACGTGAGCGATATCCTTGAAATGATTAGCGCATGGGGAACGAGTGATGCTGCTGCTGACGTGAACGGCGATGGTATTGTGAATGTTTCTGACCTACTCATCGTTATCGATGCGTGGGGACCATGTCCAGGCGGCGGCGATCCAACTGGAGCGTGCTGTTTTGGTACTGAATGTGCAGTGATGACTTCAGCAAATTGTGCTGCTTCTGGTGGCGCATACAACGGTGACAATTCAACATGTACTGCTGACGCTTGCGGCGGCGGTGGTGGTGAATGCGAAGCTGGCTGGACGGCAGATTGCCAAGGCACTTGCTTCCCAGACGATGTGTACGCAGCGTGGGTCGGCGATGGCTACTGCGACGATGGCGCATACATTCCTGCTGATTACGGTTGTACCGAATGTCCTGCAGGTGTAGCTATCTGGCTCAACTGCGATGCGTTCGGCAACGACGGTGGCGACTGCGACGGCGGTGGCGATCCAACTGGCGCTTGCTGTGTCGGGACTAGTTGCTCAGTCGAGACCGAAGCAAATTGTGCTGCTGCTGGTGGTACATACCAAGGCGACGGTGCATCCTGTGCTGGTGACCCTTGTGGTGGCGGCGGTGGTGAATGCGAAGCTGGATACACGGCTGACTGTATGGGCACGTGCTTCGAAGACGCTGTCTACACAGATTGGATCGGCGATGGCTACTGCGACGATGGTGCATATGTTCCATCCGATTATGGCTACGGCGGACCTGCAGGCGTAGCGATCTATCTCAACTGCGACCAATTCCAATGCGACGGTGGCGACTGTACATGTGATGGCGGTGGCACTTCTGGTGCATGTTGTTTTGCTGGCGGATGCCAAGAACTCGAAGCAGCAGAGTGCGATGCAATGGGCGGAGCCTACCAGGGCGACGGTTCAACGTGCGCAGGCGATCCTTGCGGCGGCGGTGGCGGATGCCCTGCTGGCGAAATCGAAGATTGCAACGGCAATTGCTGTCCTGAAACATGGGTAGGCGATGGTTACTGTGACGACGGCACCTACGAGTGGAATGGCAACGCTATTTTCCTCAACTGTCCTGAATTCGGTAACGATGGCGGTGACTGTGGCTAATGCGTTCTAACCACGTATAACGTGTTTTTACGAAAGGGCTCTGCTTCGGCAGGGCCCTTTTTTTACGCACACTGAATCACTTTTCGTTTTTCAAAGTGACAGTCACTTTGATAACCATTTGTACTTGCAGTGGACAGTTCCCTTTGCGGTACAATGTGTAAATGCGAATTTTGATTGGAATACCGGTATACAACGAAGCAAAGTACATTAACTCTGTATTAAGCGAGGTTTGCAAATACGCAGACGATGTTTTAGTTGTGGACGATGGTTCAAATGACCTTACTCCAGCACTGCTTGCAGGGCACAAGGTTGAAGTCATTCGGCACTCTGAGAATCGTGGCTACGGTCGCTCCCTTCAGGATATGTTTCGCTGGGCTGCTGTCGACAATTTCGATTGGCTGATTACTATGGACTGCGATGAGCAACACGAACCCGCGTCAATTCCACAATTTATTGAACGGATTCGTCAAGAAGACGCAGACATCATTTCTGGAAGCAGGTACTTAGAAGTTCACCCTGAAAATGATATGCCTCCCAAGGAGCGCCAAGCGATAAACAGGCAAGTCACAGAAGAACTACACGATGCGCTTGGCATCGATATTACTGATGCTTTCTGTGGCTTCAAGGCATACCGAGTAGCAACCCTCGGAGCATTTGACTTCGACGTGAATGGATACGCTTTCCCCATCCAGTTTTGGGTGCAAGCAGCAGCTCGTCAACTTCGTGTTTGCGAGATTCCTGTTCGCATGATTTACAACGATCCAAACCGCACGTTTGGCGGGCAACTTGATGACCCTGTAAAACGGCTTGATCATTATCGCGCTGTACTTTGCAATGAACTCCGCAAAAACGAAGCGGCACTCCCGAACGCAAGAGAACACATCCCTTGTTGACTGAACCCGAATTTGCAACATGGGTTACGCTTGTTGCTCCCCCATCGGGAAGCCTGCTTGATAAGCCAGTTGCATTATGGCGCGAGCAAGCCAGAGAACAATTAGGTCTTCCAAATATTCCTCTCGTCGTCGTTGGACATCAGACAGAGATTTTCCATCCTGGCATACTCGCAAAATTTATCGCAGGGGATTGTGTTGCATCCCAAGTCAAGGGCGCGCTTGTGCATCTTGTCGTTGACCACCATGTCGGAACAAGTGGTACTATCGATATTCCAAATGACGAAGGTGCACACCTGACAACTTCAGTGTTGCACCTTGCAGACCTTGACCCCACTCGTGCAATGAAGGATCAGCCTCGAGTAACGCCCGTGCAGGGCACGGTGTTCACTGAAGCGCTCACGAATGCGGCAGGACAAAATGCAGCCATGCAATTCGCCCACGCAACCGATTTACTCATGTCGCCGTATGCGACCGCCTCGCGTTGCATCGCAGGAACATCACTTCTAAAAACGTCACTAGGGAACGCAATCATTGCGCATATGCAAAAAGATCCAGACACATGTATTACTGCGTATAACTATGCCGTGTCGAAGGTTGCAGGTTGTGGAATTGAACCCTTGGACAGTAATGAGTTACCGATTTGGCAAGGCCCGCATAACGAACCGTTTGACGGGAACTCTGATGACCTTCGCCCGCGCGCGTTGCTCCTGACGCTTCTCGCTCGACTGGCTATTGGCGATTTGTTTGTGCATGGAACGGGAGGCTATGCGTACGATGCAGTGATGGAGTTATGGGCGTTGCGCTGGCTTGGTGTTTCGCCGTGCTCCAAAGTGATGGCGACAGCGGATGTGCGAATGAAAATCAATCTGCGGACGATTGAAGAAGAACGGAGCCATTACTTTGCTGCTCCGAAGCACCTATTGGATGCAATTGAGCGTGCGCCGTATCAATCTGCAGAGAAACGTTTGCACTTCCTCGCGTTGCATAAATACCTCGAGCAAAAAGGGTGCAAGCCAGATGTGCAAGCGTTAAAAAAAGCGCTGAAAACTGCTAACCGACGTGACTGGGCATTCCCGCTCTACGAACAACGCCAAATTATGCAATTGAAAAATTCAATCAAAGGTTGCGTGGAGCCCAAATTGCAATGAGCACATCTTTTGTGCTACCAGTTACCGTAATGTTACCTTCTACCGTTTGCCGCAATAACTTACCGTCTTTGTCGAACACAGAGGTAGAACTTTTTGCACCCTCGCCAAATTTTGTTGTCAGCATGCGCGTCTCATTTGGCTGAACAGAGAGTGAGTCAATTCGTGTAATAGTCTTTTGCCCACCAATATTGTCGTAACACCACCATCGGAAAGTCTCGGACGAATCAATGGTTGCAAGCAGTGGCCCGATGACCCACGAAAGAGCGCGAGGGAGCCATGGATTTTGAATCTCAATCTCAAACGTTGGCTCGACAAGACTCGTCGTTAAATCTTGCGTGACAACAAGGAGCTTCGGTTTTGGTGATCCGAGTTGCTGCCGATTTCTCAGCCCTGTCTCGCTTGTCGTCGCTTTGATTTTGTCCACCCAGCGCGTC
>CAZURP010000024.1:0-12556 GCA_964623715.1 uncultured Isosphaeraceae bacterium
GGCCTTGCAGACGCAACAGACGAGGCACAAATACGAGAACTCGAAGTACTCGGCGAACTGACTGAGCGTGCTTGGGCGAAAGGTGTTCAAGTCATGGTTGAGGGGCCAGGCCACGTTTCATTTGACCAAGTCGAGTACAACATGAAATTGCAACGATCGCTCTGTCATGGCGCACCGTTTTACGTGCTCGGTCCACTTGTGACAGACATGTTCCCTGGCTACGACCACATTACAAGTTGCATTGGCGCAACTGCTGCGGCCTACCACGGCGCGGCAATGCTCTGCTATGTCACGCCAAAGGAACACCTTGGGTTGCCAAAGAAAGATGACGTAAAGCAGGGATGCATTGCATATAAAATTGCAGCCCACAGCGCAGACATTGCGCTTGGAATTCCAGGAACGCGCGACAATGACGACGAGCTTACAAAAGCGCGCGCTGCGTTGAATTGGCAAAAGCATTTCGATTTAAGTTTCGACCCCGATTATGCGAGGGCCATGCACGATGAAGATTTGGATGTCGACACAGATTTCTGTGCGATGTGTGGGCACGATTGGTGCAGCGTTCGAATTAGTAAAGAAATTCAAGAATTTGCTTCTGGAAAAGATGAAAATTACGCTTGGGACAAACCAAAAGTTTCTGCAGCATTGACGATTGAACAAAAAGAAATCCTTGAACACCGAGGTGTGCTTACCCCCGAAGAGGTGCACAAGTTGGCTTCGAAGGTGAAGGGCAAGGTCGGCGCAACAACTGAAGGTAAAGCATCCTGTCACAGCGATGTTGCTGATACTGAGACCGCCAAGTCGCTTCAAGAGAGATAAAAATCTAAATAAAGACAATTAGGTCTTGAATTAGTGGCGATTTTTGCCGATGCTATGGTGGCATGGAAAACACAACCGCAAGAATTGACGCTCCCGCAGAGTGGCGCTCTGCGCTCACGGGTATTTCAAGTGGTTTTTTACTGTATGAAACAGTGACGGGGCTGGCGATTATGCTCTTGCCGTTCTCGCCGTTTAACCAATTCAATGTGCTCCTGCACACGATTCTTGGAATAGCAATGATCATCCCTGTGATTTGGTATTGCATCCGTCATTGGCTCGTTCGCCGAAAGGGGAATTTGAGCCACTACCAACTTCTTGGATACATCTCAGTTGCACTACTACTCGCGTGTATTGTGAGTGGACTCGTATTGACGTGGCAGGGAATCGTAGGCCCTGCAATAAGTGCAACGTGGGACACGGTGCATCTTGTTACGGGCTTTGCAATGGCAGTCTTTATTATTCTCCACCTTGTTTCCATTGTTATACGAAAGGTGAATAAAGCAGAAACAAAACGAACGCTTGCAACTGCCCGCGGTCGTTACTACCAATGGTCGGTTGGTATGACAGCACTGTTCATCGGTGGCACTTGGGTTTGGACAACTCTCTATGCAGACCCGCCAATCGTTTCTGCGTTTGCAGATGAATACAATTGGAAGTATGGCGAAGACAGACCCTTTGCTCCTTCACTTGCTCGAACAGATACCACACAGTGGCAAAACGGCGTAAGAGACGAAGTGTTAACTCACATTACTCCAGAAAAACACGAAGCATTCTTGGATGCATATGAAGCGGCAAAAAAAGAACCAGTTGGTTTGTTCGCACACATCCGATCTGCTGCGAAAGCAATTGGCACTGATGACGCAACAAACAAAAAGATTGATGCGGTGATTGAAGAAGGTGCAAAGTGGATGCAGCACAACGGCGCTATTGACCCAAAACTGCTTTCTGGGTCTGACCGTTGCGGCACCAGCGGGTGCCATACTCAAATATATGAAGAGTGGCTTCCAAGTGCACATCGGTATTCGTCACTCGACAAAATGTTTCAAGACGTGCAGACGTTAATGGTGGAAGAAACTTCACCAGAGCACACGAGATACTGTGGTGGATGCCATGATCCTATTTCTTTGTTCGCAGGCGCAAAGAACTCAAGTAACAATTCTGTTGGCGTTGAGGTTGGAATTGATGAAGGGACTTCTTGCTTGGTCTGCCACAATATCGTGCAAACAGACGTGCAGGGAAATGCCGACTATACGTTGCAACCGCAAGAACGGTATGTCTACGAACTTGCTGACGGTGATACTGCGAAGTTTCTCAGCGATTTTTTGATTCGCACGTATCCAAAGCACCACGTGTCTTCATATTCAAGGCCCCTGTATAAAACAGCAGAATTCTGTGCCGCATGTCACAAGCAATATTTGGATAAAGAAGTAAACACAGACATTGGCAAGGTGCAAGGGCAGAATCAATACGACAGTTGGAAAAACTCTCGTTGGTTCCATGGCGACGAAAGCCCACAAACGCTTTCGTGTCGAGAGTGCCACATGCCGCTCGTTGCATCGGACGACCCGGCTTCAGGCGACATGACCGATTACAACCGTTCGTTGCACGATGGCATGCACCGAGGTCATCGGACGCTCGGCGCAAACCAATACATTCCGCAATTGCAAAACCTCGAGTTTGCAGACGAGCACACAAAACTCATAGAACAGTGGATGCGTGGCGAATTAGAGATACCCGAAATTGCAGACAAGTGGACAACAGGCCCTGTTGTACGAATGGATATCAAGGCACCGGAAAGTGTAAAGGTGGGAGAGCAAATTGACTTGCGCGTTCTACTTACAAACAACAAAACAGGGCATGATTATCCAACTGGCCCACTCGACATGATTGAAAGCTGGGTGGAGCTTGTTGTGACTGATAGAGAAGGGAACGTCGTTTATCAGACCGGTGCAGTGGATGAGTTTACAGATGAGATTACTGATTCGCAGGTCATTTTTAAAGCTGACGGTTTCGACCGAGATGGCGAACTGATCGACAGACACAATTTGTGGGACTTAGTCGGTGCAAGCTACAAACGTTCAATGTATCCGGGTGTGACTGATACATTCGAAGAGTCAATGCAGTGTCCATCAATGGCGAGAGGCCGCATTACAGACAACGCAAGAGAATCAATTCCAGGTTTTCGTTCAGATGACTATGTGTTTGAAAGTAATGACGTTGGCGAGTTAACTGTTCGTGCAACGCTCTGGTACCGAAAGGCGAACCCCGCATTTTTAGATCGTGTTTATGGAACTGATTCAGATGTGCGCTCGCCTATTTTCAAGGTTTCTGAAACAACGGCAATCATTCACGTGGTGGGCGAATGAGCAGAAAGCGTTTTACCAAACGTCATAAACTCATGGTGCGATGGAGCGTGGTGACAATTGTTATTGCAGTTGCAATTTCGCTACTGTTTGTGTGGAAAAATTCCCGCGTTGACCCAATGGCACGGAACGATGACGGCTCAGTAAGTGGACTTACAAGTGTGCTTGAACGAACAGTTGATCCAGAAATGGTGACGTTTGCGTTTGATGACGTGACTGAATCGTCGGGGATTTCTTTTTTGCATTTTGGAGCAACAAGAAACTCGCTTCTTCCTGAAGACATGGGCAGTGGGCTCGCCTGGGGAGATTACGACAACGACGGTGATGATGATTTGTTTGTCGTGAACTTTTCCGGTGACATTCTCAGTGGGCAACAAACAACTGCTTGCGCGCTTTTTCAAAACAATGGTGATGGAACATTTCAAAATGTGACCAAGAAGTCCAAAACTGACGTAACAATCTACGGCATGGCGCCGACATGGGCCGACTATGATGGCGACGGTGATTTGGATTTGTACATTACTGCGTACGGCAAGAACGTATTACTTCGAAATGACAATTCAGTGTTCAT
The DNA here is from genome assembly GCA_964623715.1 of uncultured Isosphaeraceae bacterium. GTDB lineage: Bacteria > Planctomycetota > Phycisphaerae > Phycisphaerales > SM1A02. Next base: position 3,754 of record CAZURP010000024.1, read on the forward strand.
GGATGTATCAGAAGCATCAGGGGTAGATGATGCCCAGTTTGGAGCGGGTGCTTCGTGGGCGGACTACGACCAAGATGGCGATTTAGATGTTTACGTTACGAACTACGTCGATTTTGTTTTGAACGAAAATGATATTCAAGAAGCAAAGAGGCAATATGGCGCAGAGGTACCCTTTACATTGAACCCATCTTCGTATCCAGCGCAATCAAACGTGCTTTATCGAAATGACGGTGACGGAACATTTACGGACGTTGCAAAAGAATCAGGCGTAGAGGACAAAGAAGGACGCTCGCTTGGGGCAACGTGGTTTGACTTTGAAGGGGATGGCGATTTAGATTTATACGTTGCCAACGATGTTTCAAAAAATGGCGTCTATCAAAACAATGGTGATGGTACGTTTACAGACATTGGCGCAATCTCTTTAGCTGCGGACTACCGCGGAGCGATGGGACTTGCCGTTGGGGATGTGGACACCGATGGTGACGACGATTTACTTGTGACGCACTGGGTTGCTCAAGAGAATGCACTCTATGAAAACATGCTCGGCGAATGGGGCGACAGCACAAGGGTTTCATTTATGGATACTGCGGAAGATCATGGACTAGGGCAAATATCATTGCATATGGTCGGATGGGCAACTGGCCTGGTGGATTTAGACAATGATGGGTTGCTTGATTTGTGGGTGGTAAATGGGCATACACTTGAAGAAGAAGAGAACCAAGCGCAGTTACAACCACAAGAGATGCAATTGTTTAGGCAATTAGAAGGCAAGGGTTTTTACGAGATTGGAAAAGAAGCATGTGTGAGTTTGTCCGACGCATTTGTTGGTCGCGGTGGTGCGCACGCGGATTTTGATAACGATGGCGACATGGATATTGCCGTGCTGAAGTTTGGTGAGGGTGTTGCATTGCTCGAGAACACTACAAAGGCGGGAGGCAATTGGTTGCGAGTGCATATCGAACAAGAACCTCCGAACGTGTTTGCCATAGGCGCGACTGTCTCAGTTCGAATTGGTGATGTGGTACGTAAAAAACAAGTTGGAGTAGACGGCAGTTATCTATCCCAACATCAAATAGATGTGCAGTTTGGATTGGGTGATGCTGGCGTTATTGATGAACTCGTAGTCGCATGGCCCGGCGGTTCAACGACCAAACAATCGAATGTTGCAACGAACCAATTGTTACACGTACATCGTTAGCAGCAATCGGATCCAGAGCAACAACAATCTTCTCCTTGGTCAGGTGTTGGTCCTGCATCTGTGTTGCCATCAGCGTCGGCCTTGCATGCTACGACAGTCATGGAACGGAACTCAATATCGTTTACTGTTTGCCATGGTTCAGATTCATGTTTTACAACGGAAATTTCTTCGAAACCAGCATCCTCGAATGCTTGTACGAACGCATCGTCTTTCATTGCACCTGAAATGCAACCGCTCCAAAGGTGTTCGTCTTCTTGCATTTCTTTGGGCACATCAACATTTGCAACGATGTCAGAAATAACTGCCCGACCTCCAGGCGCAGTGACTCGGTACAGTTCTTTGAATAGCTCGGGTTTTTCGTGATTTGAAACAAGATTTAAAACACAATTAGAAACAACAACATCAATGGCGTTGTCGTCGACGATGCCCTGCATGTTGACGATGTTCCCTTTCCGAAATTCTACGTTTGCAAAGCCAATTCTTTCTGCAACAACAGGAGCAAAACGGTTCGCAACTTCGAGCATGGATTTATTCATGTCGACGCCGATGACTTTTCCATCTTTCCCAACAACTTGGCTTGCAATGAAACAAATTTTCCCAGCGCCAGAGCCAAGGTCAAGAACAGTTTCGCCTTCTCGAACATATTTGCTTGGATCGCCACAACCATAGTCGCAATCGATAACTTCTTGCGGAATGGCTTTTAGCCACTTCGCGTCGTAATCGACTGGGCAGCAAAGTGCTGCTTCTACCTTAGTCGCTGCCGGTGAGTAGCGGTCGTGACAAGCTGCTTCTGCGTTTTGTTTATCCATTTTAAATATCCAATCATAATTAATAAAGAATATGTATTTTACTCGTTTTTTCCCGCCTCTACAAGATAAGTATTGATTCACGAGCAAAAAGGTATACACTCACACCATGGACAAGAATAGTATTTTCACAGCAGTTTTTTCGGTAGCGATTTCAGGCTCCGCTATGGTGTATTCCCAGACAAGTGGCGTAGCGAATTACGACCGTGAAAACGCGAATGATATTCGGGTGCTGTCTTACAATTTGCATGGCGATTTAGATCCGCAACAACAATCAGAAAGTGCATTTTCTCGGATTGTTTTTGCGGTTAATCCTGACGTTGTTGTTTTTCAGGAGGTTACAGGAAGTTTTGATGACGCAGAGAATTTTTCTAGTTGGCTTAACTATCACCTGCCACAAAACACTTGGCAAGTATTGGTTGGGAAGAGCGGTGGAGTTCGAACTATTGTCGCGTCCCATTTCCCCATGTCTATGCAGGAAATAGATACTATTCCTGAAAGTTCAACTCGTGGTGTGACCATGTGCCTTGTGGATCTACCCGACAACATTTTTACAACAGACGCCTATATTCTTGGTGTTCATTTTAAATGTTGCGACTACGACGGCGACAACGATAAGCGTCAAAAAAGTGCAGACGCAATTGCTACTTGGATGGGTGATGCGCGATTTGCTGGAAGACACATTGATCTTCCTTTTGGAACACCAATGATTCTCACAGGCGATATGAATCTTGTTGGAGGTCCGCAGCCAGAAATCACAATGATTACCGGAGATGTGATTGATGAAACAACCTATTGCACAGATGTAAAAGCCGATTGGGATAACTCAAATTTACTTGATGTTGCTCCTGTAAACCCGAACACGGGAGACGACTTTACTTGGCAAGGTAGCGACTGGTACGACCCAAGTCGATTAGATAGATTTATGGTGACCGACAGCGCTATGACTATTGGAAACAACTATGTGTTAAATACCGACACGATGTCATCGTATGAACTTTCTGTGCTAGGGCTACAAGCATCGGACACTTTGCCCTCAAGTACAAGTGACCATCTTCCAATCGTGCTTGACTTTCAGCCAAACATGGAATCGAGTTCATGTTCAGGAGATGTTAACGGAGATGGATTAATCGGTGTCAACGATATACTAGCTGTCATCGATGATTGGGCTCCCAATGGAGCGCCATGTTGTCCGGGCTGTGTTGGCGATGTTGATGGAAATCTCGTTGTGGACGTCGCAGACATCCTGTTTGTCGTTGGCAACTGGGGAAGCTGTCAATAATTTACTTTTTCCAGAGTTTGTTGAGCAGCCTTTTTGTTTCTTCTCCAAGGGAAGATGCAGATTGAATAGCAGGCGCGCTGTTGCGTTCATCGTCAAGAGAACCGTCGAGTTCGTTTAACCACTGTTTTGTTGCTTGAAGTGCAACAGGCGGTTTGGACGCAAGGTTTTCAGCGAGTTCGAGCGCACGTTTTTGTGCAGCGTCATTCGTTTTTTCTACGTGCGTGAGCAGACCCATGGACAGTGCCTTTTCACCATCAATGATTTCGCCCCCGAGCGTAAGTGCGCGTGCTTGTCCTTCGCCTAATTTTTGGGACAAAGTCGGAATTGTTACTGCTGGCGAAATTCCAATTTGGTGAACGGGGTAACCGTATTTACTTTCCTTTGAACCAACAACAAAATCACAACCAGTCAGCACTGCACATCCACCAGCTATTGCTGCTCCATGTGCACAAGCGACAACTGGAACCGCTAACACTCGAAGCGATCGAATGAGCTTATTTAACCTTAAGATGTAAGTTTTTAGCACCTCGAGGTTATCAACACACGCCTTCATGTCAAAGCCTGCGCAAAAGACCTTGCCTTCACCACGCAGGAGCACGCACCGTGTTTCCCCGTTTGTTGCCGACAGCGCGTCGTCTAACGCGTCAAACATAGCGACGCTTAACGCATTCCGCTTTGTCGGATCCATGAGGGTGATGCGTAGCACTCCCGCCTCGCACTGTTCGTGTTTAACTGGGTTCATATCTGTAGTATATAAAATCAGGGCCGGTTTTAACCGGCCCTGATTTATCAAGGAGGAGGAATGTGCAAGGCTAACGTCGACTTGCACAAAAGGAGAGTTCTAATCGCAGTGCCATGAATCCGAATGAATGTCATAGACCGCGGATGTATCTGCAGGTTCATTGCCCTCTGAGGTTGAAATTCCTACATCGACGAACGAAGCAAATATTTCAGACTCGATAGGTTTTAGGGAAATGGATCCGGTCTTATACAGGAGCGCATCCATAACGCCAAGGTCAGGTTCATTGACATTTTCGCCGACCAAATCGCTCATAAACCGTGCCATCGCAGTTGATGCAAGCATGAGGGCATCGTCGTATTCACGAACGTGTGCCGAAACACCAAGGTTTTCGGTTGAGGTAACAACCGACTGCATGCGAAAATCTGCACAGAGCGGTGAGAGTGAAGATGAAACTTCGCGAACGATCGCTTTTGCATCGCCCGCTTCGATTGGACCATGCACACAGGCGACCCATTTTGTTTCACCATCACCACAGAGGATGGTCGACCCCTCCAACAAATCTTCTCGAGCGAGTGCCATCATGGCATCGCAGGGAGTGAGTGAGGAGATATCGACGCGCCATCCATCCGCGGTAGTTGAGAGTTTGATTCTCAATGGGCTCACCATTGCTGCTAGTGAAGGCTCAAATTCGTTCCAAGCATTTGTATCGTTTTGGTTGTGTAGTGGTGGTTTCATGGTTTGAATGTTCTTAAAAAAAACCCCGTCCTAGTTGGGCGGGGCTTGTCGGTGTTTCGTTTTGAGTGTCTACTCAGTCTTTCCGATTTGCTCCCGCATTGGGATTTACGATGGTTGTCCAAATAAGGTTCATCGATGAAGTGAAATACGTGGCTGCGAGTTTCCATTCGCCTTGAACGCAACAACGTACAGAAGCCATAAAGCAAGTTGTATGCGCTTTTGCAGCACGCACAGCAACACTGTGCCTCTTTTGAGACAATAACTCTTGCAGTTGTTCTTTTCGATAATCGTGTGCCATCCCTACTACTATGCACGCCAACCGAAAATGGTCAACGAAAATGGCAATTTTTTTAATTATTTTTTAGAAAGTGTTATTATTCAGCTCTATGCCCACAACAAAACTAATTAGAAATCTGCCAAGAATGAAAGAAATCATCTCTGTTGCCGCAAAATTCGGCTTTGGAGAAGTTATCCGCGACACTAAACTGGGTTCATTTCTTGAAAAATTTACAAAATTACAAGATGTAGACCGCGACCCTGCACAAGTTCGTCTTAGATTAGCCCTTGAAGAACTCGGACCGACCTTTATGAAGTTAGGCCAAGTGCTCAGTATGCGGCCAGATCTTGTTCCCCCAGCGTGGTCAGCCGAGCTCGCAAATTTGCAAGACAGTTGCCCCGAAGTGTCATGGGAAGAAATAAAAAAAGAGCTTGAAAAAGAGTATGGAGCAGATTTTGATTCCATGTTTTCTTCCATTGAAGAGACACCTATCGGCGACGGTTCAATGGCTCAGGTGCACCGAGCAGTTTCAAAAGAAGGCAGACGGATTGTTCTAAAAATATTGCGTCCAAATATTGAGAAAACAGTGCGTTCGGATTTGGAAGTGCTTGAAGCGATTGCATCTATTCTCAATAACCACGGCGCAAAGCTCGGGTTTGATCCAAAGGAAGTAATCGATACGTTTGCAGATGCGCTCGAGCACGAACTCGATTTAAGGCACGAGGCCGACAGTACCAAAATGTTGAAAGCGATGACGGCTGACGCTACATCGACATTTCCAGAAGTATTTACTGACCTCTCGACAAAACGGATACTCGCAATTGAAGAAGTTGACGGTGCTGAGCTTACTAAGTGGAAAAAACAAAACTACAGTCAAGAACAACGTGATCGCATAGTTGCAAATGGTGCGCATGCAGTTGTGCGTCAAACATTAGAGATCGGTTTCTTTCACGCAGATCCGCACCCCGGGAATATTTTTGTCCTTGCCGGAGAAAAACTTTGTTTTATTGATTGCGGAATGACCGGTCGCGTTGAAGAATCGATGCGAAAAGATTTAGCGATGTTGCTTTATGGTGTTTCTGAAAAAAATATTGACACTGTGACGCGTTCGTTCTTGCGATTGGGTGATATAACTTTTGATGATGTTGACGAGCGAGAACTCAGAAAAGACCTACGCGATTTTGTCGAACGCTTTACCGAAGGTCCCCTTGGCGATATAGATATGGGAACTATGTTGACCGCATTTTTAGATGGGCTTCGAAAACACGATGTGAAATGTCCAGGCGATTTAATATTAATGATTAAAGCATTGATTACTATTGAGGGAGTTGGCAAGGAACTCTCACCAAACTTTAATTTAGTGGATTACGCAAAACCAACGATCGAAAGGTTAGTGAAATCCCAGTTTGGTTTTTCTGCGATAAAAGACAGGACTGAAGCAAGTGCGCTTCTCTGGACACAGCTAGCAGAGCGGCTACCAGAAGACGCAACGCGAGTGCTTGATAGAATTCGCCGAAATAAAGTACGAATCAACGTGGACATCGATTCGGTAGAGCACATGACCGATGCGGTTGATCGTTCTTCGGAAAATATTAGTTGGGCTCTGATTATCGCAGCGCTCATCGTCGGCTCGTCTATTATGGTGCTTGCAAACCGAACGGATTCGATGGACATACGTTCTGCCCTTGGTTTAGCGGGGTATATATTTGCGGGCACGCTTGGAGTTTGGCGAGTAATTCAACAGTGGCGCAAGGGAAGGTAGTTAAAACGAATATTTGATTCCAGCGGTAAGGTGTAAATACGTTTTATCGACGCCAGCGTCAACGACGGAATCATACTCGTGGTGCAGCCCGATCGAAAATTGTAGGTTTTTTATGTTATCCATTTCTATGTTCCACGCTGCGTTTGTAACAAGCCGGTAGTTTGAGACGTCTTCATAGTCGGGGTACCATGTTGTGTAAGCAGTGAGCGTCTGTTTCTTGCTAATCGACCAACTAGCAGTCGCGCCAAGCAAGCCCTCGGGTGTCCAGTCTTCGTTTTCTGATTGAAACTCTTTTCTAAAACCGCTACCAAACCGAACAGACAACGTGAACGACTCTTCACCTTTCTGTTGTTTAATGAGTTCATAAGCAACACCAACATCGCCCACAATTCGCTGATCCCAAGATTGAAATTCTGCCCAATCAAACTGTAGTGTTGTAAAAATATCCCAATTACTCTCTGACTGATACCAAGTGTTTCCCCATTTTCCAGCGAATCGATTTGCGGTACGTTCACCATCGCTTTCAGCTCTTCGGTAATTCAGATCAATAGTTATCTTGTGCTCGTCTTCAGTTTTGTCTGCGTGGTAGGCAGTTGCGTAGTCAGCCGAATCTTTTTGTCCTCGCTGTACTCCAAGTGAAACGTTTAGAGATTGATTCCACTTGGGCGTTAGAACCTCGTCGATTTTTTCTGGTGTCGCGTCTTCTGTCTGGGTGGCAATCATATCTTTACCTTGAATCGAAGAAACATCTGCCGACGCGATAGAAAAGTCGCCTAGAATTGCGTGACGAACACGCACGTGTGTCTCGCCTTTCTCAACGATTTCAACCGTAAGCTGTTCACCCGAAGATAAAACAATAATGTCTCCGCTGACAAATGAAATTGCAAGTGAGAGCGAGAAAAGACCAGAGAGTAATTGTTGTACCATTTTGGTACTGTACTCCTAGCGCGCTCGCTGTACTTGCTCAGCGCGGTCTGCGTCCCACTTTTCGTGGTACGGCGCAATTGGCAATTTACTGTAGCGTGCTCCGCACTTGTAGCACGCGAGGCGCGTAAAACGAAGTACCAAGATAAAAATGTCGAGCACGAGCACTATTGCCATAGCTGCGAGCATCGGCAAGGTAGTAACAAGCCCAAGTAGCCCTGCGACCCCTCCGGCAAATGCAAGGACGACGACGAAACCGGTAATCTGTGGAAACGTTCGCTCTTTAAAAACTTCACTTCGACAGAGGACGCAAGATCGAAGTCTTCCTGAATCATCAATTGTTGAATTCCAATCAAGAAAAACCTCTTTGCCACTTTCTTCGAGTTGCACCTTGGAAGGTTTTTGGTCAATTTCGACCGAAAAGGAGTCTGAACTATGTCCTTCTTGTTGAAGTTTTACAAGCATTTCTCACATGGTACCGCTCACCCCTTGCAAAGAGTGGACCATTGAACGATAGTGCCACACATGAGTGGAATTGCATCCGCACTCGCGGGCAAATTTATTGTTTTTGATGGCCCAGATGGCTCTGGAAAATCGACCCAGATGAGGCGATTTATGAAATGGGCTCGTGAGCAGGGGGTTGTTGTGAAAGAAGTTCGAGAGCCCGGTGGGACTCCAATCGGAGAACAGATAAGGCAAGTCTTGCTCGATCCAGAGAACGAATGTATGACAATCCAATGTGAAATGCTTCTCTATATGGCGAGTAGAGCGCAGTTGGTTGAGCAAGAGATAGTGCCTGCGCTCGAGCGCGGGGAGTTGGTAGTAGCGGACAGGTTCGTCAGTGCGACATTGGCGTATCAGGGTGCCGCAGGGGGTTTACCAACAAAGTGGATTCAAAAAGTGGCTGAAGTTGCCGTTTCCGGTCATTGGCCAGATTTAACGTTGATTTTGGACGTGGATGACGCAACCGCAGCCGGAAGGCTGAACCCTCTTCTTGATCGCATGGAGTTAAAAGGCAAGGGATTCCACACGAAGGTCAGAATGGGCTTTTTAGATCAAGCTGAGAAGATGCCGGAT
>CAZURP010000025.1:0-12518 GCA_964623715.1 uncultured Isosphaeraceae bacterium
CGTTGCACACACTGTGGCATCACCTTGGAAGGCGCCAGCGACAGCTTCGCAATCTTCTGGCGAGACAGGGCCAATGCAACCGCCATCTGCTAAGCAACATGCGCCCTCTGGGAAGCACGTTGTGTCAGCACACAGCGTGCCTTCGCCCATGTGGACTCCTCCGACAGTATTGCATTGGTCGAGTGCAAAATTAACGCAGTTGCCAGTCGCTGGAACGCAGCAAGCTCCTACCCCAGAGCCACAGACATACGTTGCGCATGCAGTTCCTGCATCTGCAATTGTTCCACCGAATATGGAACATTCACTCGGAGTTAAATCCTGACAAGAAGTGTCATCAAAGCAACACGCTGCAGGTTCAACATTACAATTCACCGATGTGTAGGAAGCTCGAAGAACCCAGTCGCCCGATGGTGTGCAAATTCCTGGGAATTCTTGGAATGTCATCCCACCAGCACCACACACACACCATTGTCCGTCGACTGCATCAATCCAATTTTCGTTTGGAAATTGAAGACCACTGGTGTCAGTGCATGGGAAAGCATTTCTATTTTCCAGTGGCGCTGTAAGGCAAGGATCCCCTGGACTATGGTGTGCTTCAATTTTGAATGCGACAGTAAATGAGTTCATACCGCTATCATTAAAAATGTATATTTGTTCTGGATCTCCAGGATCGACAGAAACAGAAAGGATCACGCCATTTGTTCCGGGAGGCATCACTAAGTGAGGCAAGATTAGATCATCGCTTGCGAACGAAGCAATTTGTATTCCTTCGGTTGGTGTACCATCCCAAATAGTGACCGACCACTCCGTCGTTGTCGTCACGACTGCATTGCTCGTTCCAAAAAGTGCTTCCATAACATCAATTCGAATCGGGAAAGCATCTTCGGGAACACTGTACGTCGCACCAAAGGATTCGTCCTGGGCAAAACCTGCTTGGAGTATATACGCACCATCTCCAAAATCACTGTCAGTGAGCGCGACTGGTATCTGTTGGCACTCCCCAACAAGATTTCGATTAGTTTGCTTCTTCACAGGTTTGAAGGTCGCATGCACTGTCTTGGGCTGCGTAAAGGAAACATCGATTGGATCAAGTCGCCCCTCACCAGCAAAAGCAAGGCTTTGCGTGGCAGCGAGAACAGTGCATACAGATAAAAATTTGCTGATCATCAAGAGAGCTTTCCCCCCCCACTAGTATCATCATGATGGTGCAGAAAACGCACAATGTCAAGAAGAAAAGCGCTTTTTCTCTCTATAGAACCGCTTCAAGCGCTTCTAAGAGGGTTATGGGTTCCGGCATGCGACCACAACCAACAGTTTTGCATGCCTGCCACCCTTCTTTGGGTTCTTGAAGTCGGTAGCCGTCCTCTGCGAGTTGATACAAATTCCGTTTCGTTGAGGGTTGGTTGAGCATGGTCGCGTTCATCGATGGTGCGAGCAAGACAGGTATTTTACTTCGGTCAATTGCTGAAAGTACCAGACTCAGCGGATCGTCAGCTCTGCCAAGCGCTAACTTGGCAAGCATGTCCATAGTACAAGGAGCAACGAGAACTGCATCCGCTTGCCTTGCAATTTTGACGTGTTGTGGGTCATGTTGATCAACAAATGCCCACTGAGAATCAAACACTGCATTTCCCGTTAACGAGGCAAATGTAAGGGGTGCGATGAATTTCGTCGCAGCTTGGGTCATCACGGTATGCACATCAGCGCCGGATTGCACCATCTTGCTCACGAGGTCAGCAACCTTGTAACAAGCAATCCCCCCAGTTATCCCAATAATAATATTTTTGCCTTCAAGCTTGCTTGAAGCATTAGTCATTGTCTGATCCGACGGCGCACTTCATCGCGTACCCCGACTCTGTGTAATCAGCGGTGATTTTATCTTCCATGATTTCAGCAATGACGACCTCAAGATCAGTACGTCCATTGCGCTCGACAAGGGGTCGTGCACCATCAACTATGAGTTCACGTAGTCGGTGTTGAATTAATGCAGTAAGCTTGAAACGGCCACCACACTTTTTAACAATTTCATCACTTCGAAGGGCTTCGATCATTGGTGTAATCTCCTCTATTAAGTCGAAAAGGCCATTATTGGCAGAAAGAAAGGTCGAATTGTAGATTATACCTTAATTCTGTACCATTTGTCACTTTCTTGCCACGGAATGGTTTGCTACACTCTCGGATTCCCCCTTTGCAAAGGAACGAAGTGAGATGAAACGTATTCTTACACCACATCTACGAAGAGTTGGCTTGCGCCTTGGTTTTGATCGAGACTGGTATCTCTACTTCGTCGCGGCGGTCATTGGCGTCTTCATGGGGCTTGCTGCGGTTGGCTTCATTCTTCCATTACGCGAGACGGAACATTTTGCTGAGTTACTTCAGGGCTCAGAGTACTTATGGCTTATTATTCTGCTCGGTCCTGCTGTTGGCGGATTGATTACAGGAGTACTGATTGCCATTCTAAAACACGAAGGCGTGGGGCCGGGAGTCACCTCTGTTATCTATGCCGTGCAGCGACGCAAAGGGAAACTTTCTTGGAAAATTGGACTTCGTAAATGGCTTGCTTCAACGGCGACGATTGCCTCGGGTGGCTCTGCAGGTGCCGAAGGGCCAATTGTTACTATTGGCGCAGTCGTTGGTTCAAACATTGCAAAAGTGTTGGGTACTGGCTCGCAACATACGGGCACACTTCTTGGGTGTGGCGCGGCTGCTGGGTTGGCTTCTGTTTTTAACGCTCCAATCGCGGGTATTTTCTTCGTTATGGAAATTCTCTTACGAGATTTTTCTCTGAAAACTTTTACGCCAATTGTCATTGCCGCAGTTGTTTCATCTGCGACTACCCAGGGAATTTTAGGTGATGCCGCGCTCTTTGCAGTTGGGGAAGGTTTCTTCCAAGAAGGGCTCGCGTTCAGTGTAACACAGATTCCAACCTATCTTGTTCTGGGTTTAGCGTGCGGAGTGCTTGGAGCATTGTTCATTCGCACGCTTGATTATGCAGAACGAATGTTCGTCGCAACAAAGTTACCTTTGGTTGCTCGTCCCCTCTTAGGAGCATTGCTCCTTGGAATCATTGGATTTGGTATTTATTGGATTTCGAACAGCGATTCGATGCCCAAATTCTATGGCAACGGCTATCCCATGATTGAGACCTTTATCAATCCGACTAGTTACTTCAGCGACGAAGCCGGGAAAGTGTTACACACTGCAGCGCCGTTTCTTCTGACGTTAGCGGGGCTTGCGCTTATTAAACTGCTCGCGACGAGTATTACCGTTGGTTCAGGAGGAGCTGGAGGATTGTTCGCCCCCTCGCTCTTTATCGGTGCTGCAATTGGGGGTTGTGTTGGGTACGCAGTGCATTACTTTGGATGGTTTCCAAATACTTCACCAGCGTATTTTGCGCTTGTTGGCATGGCTGCGATGGTTGCCGCGACGACGCACGCGCCCCTCACGGCCATTTTAATCGTGTACGAAGTAACGCAAACATACGATGTTATTCTCCCCCTTATGTTTGCTGCAGTTGTGAGTACAGTTGTTGCACGCTTCATTTGTAAAGATAGTGTCTATACCTTTAAGTTATCTAGACTCGGAGTCCGAATGGGTGCAATGAGCGATCTTACGGTGTTGCGAAGATTGACACCTGAAGATGTACAAATCACACCTGCGACGGTAGTGCAACAGAACAACTCTGCACAACGACTCGTCGATTTGATGGAATCAACGGGCACTTCAGACTTTGTTGTGACCGACGATCATGATAAGTACTGCGGAATGGTCACAGCGAGTGATTTACGTTCTGCGCTTGTCTACCGAGAAGCGATTCCTTTGTTGCAAGTTTCAGAATTGCAACGATCTGACTTGCCAACAGTCGCGGAAGAGGAAACACTGGATATTGTGCTCGATAAATTTTCACGCAGTGACGTCCAATCGCTAGTGCTTATTTCGACAAAGGGGAAGATTAAGGGGCTGCTTACGAGAGCAGAACTTATGAAACGGTACCAAGTAGCGCTTGATGAGGACACAGCATAATGCGTGTTGGAACTTTTCTTTTCCAACGAAGACAACGGCTTACTGCAAAAAAAGAATTTGCAGAAATGTTCAGCAAAGGCATCCGGCGAAAATCGAAGTGTCTTCTTGTGACTCGAAAAAAAAACACAATTGGCTACCCGCGACTTGGACTCTCTGTCCCCAAAAAAGTAGGCAATGCATTTGTCCGGAATAGTATTAAGCGAAGATGTCGCGAAGCATTTCGTTTGGTTCAGCACGAGTTGCCAGCTTTAGACATTCTTCTAACTGTGCGCCCGCACGAAATTTTGGAGATTGAAGAGTACAAGAGTCTCATTTTGCAGGGCATCGAGACATGAAGAGTCGCACCACTCCCCTTGCATACGTCCTCCTTGCTCTTGTCAAACTGTATCAAGTAACGCTTCGACCTCTCCTTGGCGGGCACTGTCGCTTTCAACCAACCTGCTCTGATTTTGCGTTAGAAGCGATTCGGAAATACGGTGGTTGGAAAGGTGGTTGGAAAGCGTTCTGTCGAATACTCCGATGCAATCCATGGGGTGGCTGCGGATACGACCCCCCGTAACATTTTGTAGATAAGGAAGTCGTTACTTCCGCTGAATAGTGTTTGCAGCGTTATCCTCTGCATTCTCTCTTGCGGAGTTTGCCTCGTTCGCAAGTTGAAGTCGCCAGGCTTCTAAGCCCGGAGGCTTTGGAAATGATTGGTCAAACGGTCTAATACGACTTAGAGGGTTACTCTCGTACTGCGCGCGAAGTTGTCCGACAATTCGATCGTAGACCCTTGGACGTAACCCTGGTTGCAATCTGTCAACTCCGCCCCAGATAGCGATGCGTTCTTCAAAGGGCACTGTTGAGTCCATCATAAGCTGTTCAAATGTAATTTGTGCGCTTGATTCGAGCGTTCCAATAATGTCTTTAATTCGTCCAGTGCCAAACTGTGTTGTGTAATCATTGAACTCGTTCTGTTTAAACTCGTTGGTGACATTATTTGCAAACACCAATGCTTCTTCAAAGACCTCAGGACGATTTTGCGCAATGCCAACACGATAGGCATACCGTAGAGAGGCCATCACGTCGCTGATTGCAATTGCTGGTAAGCGTTCGTACTCGCCCTTCGCTTGCTCGTTGACCCAGACATCGAGGGGCACCTTGTAAATAGTGTTGGGCGGTGTTGCGCCCTCCCCAAAGTACGCATCGAGTTTATCGAGCAATGTTTGTGCCCTTGCAGTTTCCCCTTGTCGATACCATTCACGAACAGCAGAACCAAGAAAGTTTTTCAAAAAAGTCGTAAATGTATCGCTTCCAGCGCCGCGGACAAAATAGTGCTTCTTATAGAGTTCGTTCCAAAGCCCCTCGCGTTCTTCGTCTCCGATAACTGAATCGATAAATCGAGGATCAGGAAATCGCCCAGGTACTTCTTGGGAGAATGGGTCGTAATAAATTTTTCCTGTCCGAGCGAGTGCCTGTAGAGCTTGCAGTTGCACACGGTCGATATTCAGGGTCTTGTAAATGTCATTTGCTTTGAGTCGGCCTTTGCCAACTTCAGCACCTCTTCTTCCCCAATAGAGCGCGTGCGTCTGTGGGTGTCGCCAGTCAAGCGGACCTGTGTCGCGCGTGTATTCGTACATGAGCTGCGGATCCATGTTGTACGCATCTTTGAGGGCCTGTTTTTTGAACGTTGCAATAAGGATCTTCCACGCATCTTTGTACTTTGGGTTGCTGTACAATTTTTCAAGTTGGTTAAAGTAAGGCGATTGCATTCGTAACTGTTCCATCAAACCAAATTCTTTTGCAACAGTAGAGTGTGAAGAAATTGACTCAAGTTGCGAGATATGCGTAAGCATCTCCTCGGGATCCAGCGTTGCTTCGCTTGTAATAAAGTCAGCATAATCCTTCTCTAAAATACCTAAGAGTTCCGCAAGGTTTGGTTCTAGTTGCTTCGCTTCTTCAATGTTTCTTGGTGCATCTGCAATAGCTTTCATCCATGCAATTCGTTCGTCCCAATCATCGGGAGGTTCACCGAGGAGGTTGTGCCAGCGTTCAGCGAATTTACGTTTGTAATACAGGTGAGCATCATCTGCGTTACCATCAAGTTTGTGCATAAAGAAGAAGGCAAGTTCTTTGTGCAACTCTAAGTCGTCAGGATTTGCACGCAGGCCTTTTTCACGGAGCAAACGAATGCCTTCATTTACCCATTCCCATCGTTCCTCTATTGTGTGCGTAGCAACTGAAATGTTATACGCCATATTATGCGCATGAAAAATCCAAACTTGCGGAAAGCGAGGTTGCAACTTCGTGATAAGTTCAGCATCTGCCATCACCTCGAAATACAAACCATCTCGTTGCATTTGTTGAATTTTTATCCAAAGGTAATCGACAAGCAAACCGCGCAAAGCACCGATTGACATTCCAACAGTATTTATCCAACTCGGAGCACCCTCCACTATATTATTTGTATACCTGAGCGTGCTATCTTCGGCCTCCTCCAAAATGGAAGGCAACATAAGTCCTCCGCAGGTGATACTTCCTGCGGCAACGAGTGCTGAAATGCCTTGAATTAGTTTGTCGTGTTTCATGTGTTTTTAGAGGTACTCAGTTCGTGGCTGAATGATCAACCGCTCCCACTGTAAATGGCTAGTTGTCGTTTCTTCAGAACAATCGTTCCAATTCCCAGTGCGAGGCATGTCCATGCAACGCCAATTGTGATGAATCCCTTGAAGACAGATGACCAAGAAACAAGCATTCCATCAATGAGTTGGTCAGTTGGTCTTTGTGCACCAAAACCCTCAAGCAAAAAGACCATTGAAGTTGCAATTCCACGGATGGTGTTTTCAAAAGCCCATTGGATAATATGCGCGATGTTCGACCAATCGACGGCTTGCGTTGGTGGAACAACATACGATCCAAGTGAACTTGATAAATAAGGGGCAAGGGTTCCTGTTGCAAAGATCGTGAGTGTAATCATGCACGCAACGGGAAAACTTAAAAATGTAGAGGCTGCAAGAGCGAGTGCTGCGAGGAATGCTAGCTTAATCCAAAGAACGAGCATGGTTCTGAAAAAGTTGCTTTCAAAATCTCCAACACGGTACCTGATTTCAATGCCGCCTTTATCGAAACTTAGTGTTCCCCTGCCTTGATTCACTGCAGGGGGATTATATAAATTAAAGATAGTAATTCGCAGTTCACCTTTTTCATTGATTTGATTTGCTGGGATCATCGTCACATGCGACATTGTTGGTACATACGTCACGCTGTGGCTTGTCGCAGGGTCTTCGTTATAAATCAATCCTGCTGTGAATGTCTCGTGTTCATCAGACTGTCCAATATGAAAACGATATTTAAACGCAAGAGGTGACCCTAATTTTTTTGCGTGCTCTAAGCCCGTAAAAAGATATGTCTGTGAATAAGATTGCCCGTTTCGCATTGGGGGTATCGAACGTTGCATCGCAAGGAATTGCCCTTGGACTTCATCACGTAATTTCTGACGTAGTTGTAATTGAATTTCTTCTTCATCGCGAAGATCAGGGTCAGCCTCAATTAGCTCTTCAACTCTGCTTGCTATTTGTTCGTTTGTCAATGTGAGATAGACAGGAGATGCTTCTGCTCTTGCAGTTAGAACTTCTTCCTCAACAGCAAGGCGGTCAAGGTCGCCTTGTAACCCATCTACAACTGACTCGGTTCGTAAATATTGAAGGTAAAAAAAGACTGAAACACCTGCAACAACCAAGATTACGAAGTTTAAGGAAACAACTCCGAGCCACTTCCCAAACAAATAACCTGCCTTGCTTACAGGCTTTGTCAAAACTTGCCATATTTGACGATCTCGTATTTCAAAAGCAATTGTTGCGCATCCTAAAAAGACGGTCAAAAATGCCGCAATGGTAAATGTCGTCCCTAGACTTCGACTAAGGAACGTTTGCACTCTATGGCGAAGCGGAGATTCTGGATCAAGCATGAGTGGAACCAGCGGCAAAAAAAGTAATAAAAGTGTTACAAATGCAATGGAAAGTCGAGTGCGTGATGCTTCAAGCAATACACCACGAGCGAGTGCAGGGATTTGTCTTGGTGAACGAAACAACATTTTGAATAGTGTTATCAAGAGCGCATAACAGAATGCAAGCACGCACATTCCCACGATCGCAGTTGCACCAAGAGGCGCATTTGCCCATGAACAAATTAACCATCCTAGAACTGCAACAATAAACGTGTACACCATTGGTAAAAGAAGACCGGACCAAACAGCAAAGAGTAAAAAGAAAAGGGCAATTGCTCCAATTGACCAAGTGAACGTAGGATCTTGCAACAACCATTTCGGGACCCATGCAGGGTATTCCTTTTGGAGAATAATTGAAGTGATGCTTGATGGATCAATGACACTTCCCTCAGCGTCTAATATCTTAAAGCCCGCAAGTCGGGCATCACCATATCTTGTACCTGAGATTTCAATAAAACCGGTCTCTTCAAGGGACTGAGCAACCATCCGTTGATCTAAACCTGTTAAGACGCCATAGACTTGGCTCCGCAAAGTATGGATGGAATAACTAGCGATGAGCGTTGGCGCTAAAAACGAAATGACTAACGCAGCGCTCAATAAAGAGAAAAGAATGCGTGACCATCGTTTTTGTTGCCATACGTGAAGTTTATGATGAAATGCTAGAAGAGATTTCACAGTTACTCTTTGGTTTCATTCTCGTCATCATTCGACAAGAGACCGTCAATGAATGAAGCGTCTGCTTCTGAAGGTGGTTCAATATGTTTTGTGGATTCTTTAACAATGGCTGGTGCTTCGTCTGCATTGACAAGTGAATCGAGGACGGCTTCATCGTCTGCTGTAGTGTCTGGTTCTTCGGCGACTTGCTGTGTTGCACGTTGCTTTTGCTCGCGAGTTTCAATAAGTTTTTCAATGAGAACATCGCCCTCTTCATCGCCTCGCAAGAACGCAGCAGTATCGCCACCCTTCGCTCCACTTGTTTCTATCTTATCTTCTCGCGCCTTATCTACAATTTGGATGAAGAATGCTTCGAGGTTTTGCCGCGGCTGGGTGACTGATTCAATGGATGATTTCTCATTGACTTCAAGAATTTTTTCAATTTTTTCAATTGTGCCATCGTTTCGAATTCGAGGGACGCGAATAATCGTATGGTCTGAATCGACAAGAAGCTCATTAGCAGTCCCCTCTGCATGAATTTTACCACCATACAAAATGGTCATACGATCGCAGACATCTTCTACGTCTGAAAGAAGATGTGAACTTAACAAAATAGTTTTGCCTCGTCGTTTTAGTTCAAGGAGTAAGTCTTTGACTTGCCGAGTGCCGATAGGGTCGAGTCCGCTTGTCGGTTCATCCAAAATGAGAAATTCAGGGTCGTTGATGAGCGCTTGGGCAAGCCCAATTCTACGCATCATCCCTTTGGAAAACTCGCCGACATGTCGATGTGCGACTTGAGAAAGCCCAACCATTTCGAGCAGTTCCTCTGAACGGCGCGTGCGTGTTTTTCGGTCTAGCCCGTAGAGTCTCCCGTAGTAGTCGAGGGTCTCTAGCGAGTTAAGATATGGATAGAGATAGGATTCTTCAGGTAGAAATCCGATAAATTTCTTTGTTGCAACATCGTGAGGCTCCTTTCCAAAGACAGTAAGTCTGCCTTTGGTAGTGTTCAGCAGTCCGAGAATCAATTTGATGGTCGTGCTTTTACCTGATCCATTTGGACCAAGCAGGCCAAAAACTTCTCCTCGCTCGATATTGAACGAAATGCCATCGACTGCCGTCGCCTTGGCTCGCATCCAAAAGTCTTTAAAAATCTTTGTTAGGCCCACCGCGTTCACTATCGAATCTTTCATGGTTTCTTGTTTCATCATGATATAGGTGCTTTAATTTTTGCCCTGCACGACACCACCATCGATTGAAAGGGATCTCGATACAGCACCGGGATTGATATCGCGAGCGCGTAGAATCCAAGGATTAAGCATGTCGCCTTCTGCAATATGCGCTTGAGCTTCTTTTTTGTGAAGCTTCTGTGAATGTCGAAGTTGTGCGATTTGGTCAGAACCGGTAATGCCAAGCTTTACATTTGCAATAAAGGACGGGACAAACATCGTTTCAACATCTGGGTTGCTTAGCACTGCAGAGTACATATCAAACCATTTGTTTTGAACAACCAATTCAGGGTGTTCTCGGTACGTTGGGAGAAGGCTTTGGAAGCGACGAAAATCTTGGCCTAATGTCGTTTCGATTTGCGCACGATATCCTTCAGCAATTGAAATTTTGTTTGCAGCCCTGCCAGATATATCATCGTCCTGTAGCATTTGATTGATCGCGTTAAGACTCGCTTGTTTTTTGCCTTCGTCCCCTAGTTCTGCTGAACGCTCATACCCTGTAATCAATTCGAGGAGTTCTTCGTAGTTACTCCCGGCAGCTTCAATAAGTGTTTCATGCGCACTTGCGCGCGCGCGCTCAACACTTGTCTCAGCATTAATCTTTGCACTATCAAATGCAGCATAAGATTTTTGTATAAAGAGCGGTGGCTCGGGTTCGCTTGGCAAAATGATGTCAGAAATGCGCACGCCGCATTGGAGTGCATTGAGTGTATTTTGGGATTCGTTATGCAAGAGTGAACGGAGTTCTTCGAGCGGTTTATCGAGTAACTCCTCAAGTGTCAATTGGCCAACTACATGCACCGCTGCTTTTTCGAGTGCAATTTCAACAAAGATGCTTCCTTTCGAGTCAGGTATAGAATCCGCGTATTGAATTGGATCGACAATCTCCCAAATGGCTGCAATTTCAATGTGGGCTAAGTCGCCATCGGAAGTGAGCAAGGATCCGTCTCTGCCGGGGACAAGGCCATCGGTTGATTTAGTTTTCGTCAATCGCTGTTCACGGCTTAAGCGAGCATCAATCCTGGGTCGAAACACACCGCCAATATTTGCTTCTCGATTCTGTGCATCAAAAATTTCAAAACCACCGATTGGCGGAGGCCAGTTTGTTTGCAAGCCGGGCTTTAATCCCTGCTCGTCGGAAATAGCTCCAAAGAAAGTGCCAACTCCGGTTTGCGAATCTTCGACGGTTCTAAACCCTGAGACGAGATAGAGGCAAACAAGGACAATCATCGCGAGTTGAAGTGCTCTGAAACTTAACTGAAGAGACGACGCGAGTGACTTGTGTGCCGTGTCCATTGCCTCACGTAAGTCTAAAGAAGGATCTTCTCTGTCCGTAATGACAAACTTCGCAGAAGCGTCTCTTCGAGATTCATGTTCTTGGTTGCGGTCTTCTTCAAGCATGGGTTTATTCGCCACTTCCTTGAGGAACAGGAATCGTGGATGAATTAGAACTACTGTTCAAATCCATTAAGTGCCAGGGTGCTACATTTGATTCGAGAACCAGTGTTGTGTTCTCAGACAAAGCTGTTTCGACGGCGTCAAGCCATGCGAGGAAAATGGCGAGTTCTTTGTCTTCGCCCATTTGTTTCAAATATTCAGCTGCTTGAAGTTCACCTTCCTCGCGAATTTGATCTGCTCGCTGAGAGGTAAACGCCATAATTTTATCGTGTTTTGCTTTTGCTTCTGCCCGAATTGCTTCGGCATCAGCCATACCCTTTGAACGACGTTGTTCAGCGAGCGTGTCGCGACTTGCTTGCATTCGTTGTAAGACGGCTGTGGTGGTCTTTGGTGGAAGAAGAAGTCGATTGATGCCGACGGAGACGGGGACGATACCTGTGCTCTTGAGCGTGTCTAGTCTGGCGAGAATTGCACCTTCAGCGTCTTCGAGTGCATTAGTTGCTCCTGTAAGTTCTTCAAATGAATAGGAACTCAGCGCTGAAAGAGCATCTCTGAATTGACCATCGATTGTCGATGTTGCCGATTCAGTGGAGCCGTACGCTCGGTAGAAATCTAATGGTGCCATTCCATCAGTATTAACTTTCCAGAGCAAGTAAGACTTTACGACGATTTGTTGCCCGTCGACAGTTTGTAGGGTTTCTAAGGGTGATTGATGAATATTTAATCGAGTGTCGAGCAGAACCACTGAATCTGCAAAGAATGGAAGTCGGAAATGCAATCCTGATTCACGCACGATACTCTCGTCAGAGGTTTGCCCAAAACGACTACGGATTCCTACTTCATGAAAAGAAACTGTGTACGTCATGCTAAAGAGGAGCAATATAAACAAAAGGGCAAAGCCAGTGATGATAACAATTGGTCGTTTCATATTAATTCGTTCCTTCATCATTCGATTCAAGCGAATCAGCAAAATTTAAGAGTGGGTTAATGCTACGAAGTTCAACATCAAGTTGAACTCGGTTTGGGTCAATCCCTATGACATACTTACGGATAGCAGGCATTCGTCGTGCGAGTACGGACATGTACATTCGTTGCATGTAGAGCTCAGGTGCGGCTTTGAACGCGGCCATTTGGCCACTGACCCTGCTTGCGCTAGACCACGTGTCCATAAGCGTGGTCCAACGCTCTACGCGCGCAGAACGAATAGCGGCTGCTGCCGAACCATTGCC